>NZ_JBHLVH010000013.1:228287-290483 GCF_042433515.1 Kytococcus schroeteri
CGCCTGCGGTCCAGAGGTACGGGCCATGAGGCGTACCTCTGGACCGGAGGCGGGCTTCTGCGTCGGGGCCGGGTCGGGGCGGGGCGGGTGGGGAGTGCGGGCGGGGGAGCGCCTCAGCACTCGATGACGTTCACCGCCAGTCCGCCGCGCGCGGTCTCCTTGTACTTCACCTTCATGTCCGCACCCGTCTCCTTCATGGTCTTGACGACCTTGTCCAGGCTGACGATGTGCGAGCCGTTGCCGCGCAGCGCGGTGCGGGCCGAGGTGATGGCCTTGACCGAGGCCACGGCGTTGCGCTCGATGCAGGGGATCTGCACGAGGCCGCCCACCGGGTCGCAGGTGAGGCCCAGGTTGTGTTCCATGCCGATCTCGGCGGCGTTCTCCACCTGCTCGGGCGTGCCGCCGATGACCTGCGCGAACGCGCCGGCCGCCATCGAGCAGGCCGAGCCGACCTCTCCCTGGCAGCCCACCTCGGCACCGGAGATGGACGCGTTCTCCTTGAACACCACGCCGATGGCGCCGGCGGTGAGCAGGAAGTCGACCACGCCGTCGTCGTCGGCGCCGGGCACGAAGTCCACGTAGTAGTGCAGCACCGCCGGGATGATGCCGGCCGCACCGTTGGTGGGGGCGGTCACCACGCGGCCGCCCGAGGCGTTCTCCTCGTTGACCGCCAGCGCGTACACGGTGATCCAGTCCATGCCCGACAGCGGGTCGGTGGACTCGCGGCCGGCCTGCTCCAGCGCCTCCCACAGGGCGGGGGCGCGGCGCGGCACCTTGAGCCCGCCGGGCAGGGTGCCGGTGGCGTGGGTGCCGTTGTGCACGCACTCGCGCATCACCTGCCAGATCTCCAGCAGGCCGGCGCGCACCTCCTCCTCGGAGCGCCACACCTTCTCGTTCTCCATCATCACCTGCGGGATGGTCATGCCGGTCTCGCGGCAGATAGCCAGCAGCTGGTCGCCGGTGGTGAAGTAGTGCGGCAGCGGGGTGTCGTCCTCCACGATGTGGGTCTCGCCGTCGGCGTTCTCGTTGACCACGAAGCCGCCGCCCACGGAGTAGTAGACGTGCTCGCTGAGCTGGGTGCCGTCGGCGTCGAAGGCGGTGAAGCTCATGCCGTTGGGGTGCAGCGGCAGGGTCTTGCGGCGGTGGAGCACGAGGTCGGTGTCCTCGTCGAAGCGGATCTCGCGGCCGCCGTTGAGCGGCAGGCGCTTGTCCTGCCGGATGCGCTGCAGGGTGTCCTCCACGGCGCGCGGGTCGCAGACCTCGGGGCGCTCACCGGCCAGGCCGAGCATGACGGCCTTGTCCGAGCCGTGCCCCACGCCGGTGGCGCCGAGCGAGCCGTACAGCTGGGCGTGGATGCGCTCCACCTTCTCGAGCACGCCCTCCTCGCCGAGCTTCTCCGCGAACATCACGGCGGCCCGCATCGGCCCGACGGTGTGCGAGCTGGAGGGGCCGATGCCGATCGAGAACAGGTCGAACACGCTGAGCGCCACTGTCACTCCTTGGTGGGGGTAGACGGTGCCCGCGGGGGTGGTCGCGGGCCGTCGCACAGTGTCTCACCGAACCCTCCGCGCGCACGATGGCGCGCGCCCGCCGGGGCGCGGCCGCCCGGGAGGCCCCGGCGTGCTGCCGTAGCATGGGGTGCCGCCGGTGTGCCTGGCCGCGACTCCCGGGGGAGGGCGGCCCGCCCCGGCCGACCGGCCCGACCAGGAGGACACCGATGCCGCTGCGCCGCCCCACCCCCACGCCCCGCGCCGCGCGCGGACGCACCCTGCTGGTGGCGGGTGCGGCGCTGGTGGCCAGCGGCGCCGTGGCCGGGTGCGGTGGGGTCTCCATCGGCATCGGGGGAGCGAGCAGCGACCCGACGAGCAGCGCCACCTCCACCGAGGCGCCCACGGAGGCCTCCCCGTCCTCCTCCGAGGGGGCGACCGACCCGACGGGGGACGCCGCGCCGACCGGCGACGGCGCGCCGAGGACGACGCCTGGGGAGACCCCCGGCGAGCCCGCGAGCACCGAGCCCACGAGCAGCGAGGGCGAGCCGACCCCGTCGGAGAGCGACGGCGCCACCGAGAGCGACGACGCCACCGAGAGCGACGACGCCACCGAGAGCGACGACGCCACGGGCACCGACCCCTCCGAGACGCCGTCCCCCGAGGACAGCGCGTCCGAGCCGGCCGAGGCCGGGGCCGCCGACTCCCTGGGCAAGGTGGTGAGCGAGCCCTCCATCCCGCACCGGGGCGAGGCGTTCCGGTGGGAGTCCGGCCTCGTCGCGCACGTGACCGAGGGGGAGCCCTTCATCCCCTCCCCGGCGGCGGCCGGCACCGACGGCTTCAGCCAGTTCGAGCGCTACGAGGTGACGCTCACCAACCGTAGCCCGGAGTCCTTCCGGCTCAGCGACTTCCGTATCAGTGCCCAGAGCGCCGGGGAGCCGGCCTCCCGGGTCTTCGACTCCGGCAACGGCATCAACTCCCAGCCCGCCCAGGACCTGGAGCCCGGGGAGACCGCCCGCTTCCCGGTGGTGTTCGGCGTGAAGGACCCGCAGGACACCGTGCTCGACGTGGTGCAGGCCTTCGAGCTGAGCGACCGCGTGGTCTTCCTGCCGCCTCAGCGGTAGAGCGCGTCGAGCTCGCGGGCGTACTTCTCGGCCACCACCGTGCGGCGCACCTTGAGCGTGGGGGTCAGCTCCCCGCCCTCCATCGTGAACGGCTCGGGGGCCACCACGACCTTGGTGATGTGCTCGTAGCGGGCGAGGTCGGCGGTGAGCGCGGACACCCGCTCGGCCACCAGGCGCTGGAGCTCCTCGCCGGAGACCTCGCCGAGCTGCTCGGACACCGCCGCGGCGTCCAGCGACACCACGGCCGTCAGGTAGGGGCGGCCGTCGCCCACGACCATCGAGTACTCGATGACCTCGTCGCTCTCCAGCACGCCCTCGATGGCGGCCGGGGCGACGTTGCGCCCGCCGTCGGTGACGATGATCTCCTTGGACCGGCCGGTCAGGGAGAGGAAGCCGTCCTCGTCCAGACGGCCCAGGTCCCCGGTGCGGAACCACCCGTCCTCGGTGAACGCCCCCGGCGCGGGGTCGCTGCCGTCGAGATTGGGCAGGTAGCCGGAGAACACGCCGTCGCCGCGCACCTGGATCTCGCCGACGCCCGGGGTGTCCGGCCCGTCGGGCTGGGGCACGATGCGCACCTCCATGCCGCGGATCGGCTGGCCGACGGTGCCGAACCGCCAGGTGCGCACACCGGGGCAGGAGACCACCGGGGAGGTCTCCGAGAGGCCGTACCCCTGCGAGACCAGCAGGTCGGCGGCCAGCAGGAACTCCTCCACCTCGCGGCGCAGCGCGGCACCGCCGGCGGCCATGCACGTCTTGGGCCCGCCCAGCACGTCGCGGATGCGGTGCAGCACGAGCCGGTCGGCCACGCGGTAGGCGGCCTCGGTGGCCACCGGGACGCGCTCGCCGCTGCGGCGGGCCAGGTTGCGGCGCAGTCCCACCCGCATCGCCCAGTCGAAGAGGCGCCGTGTGACGCCGTTCCTGTCGGCGTTGGCGTGGGCACCGGCGTAGACGCGCTCGTAGAGGCGGGGCACGCTCACCATCACCTGCGGCCGGGCGGCGGCCAGCAGCGGCTGCACCTCCCGCGGGTTGCGGCAGTAGGCGATGGTGAGGCCCTGCTGCACGCCGAACGCGGTCCACGCGCGCTCCAGGGCGTGGGAGAGCGGCAGGAAGCTCAGGGAGCGCTGACCCGGCGCGTAGTCGAAGCGCTCGGCGATGGTGGCGAACTGGGTGGTGAGGTTGCGGTGCGTGAGCGGCACGGCCTTGGGCACCCCGGTGGTGCCCGAGGTGTAGAGGATCGTGGCCAGGTCGTCCAGGTCCGCCTGCTCGATGCGGCGCACCACCTCGGCGCGCGTGGCCGCGTCGGCGGCGCGTCCGGTGGCCACCGCCTCCTCGAGGTCCACCACCGGGGCCCCCGTGGTGGACGCGGCGGCCTCCCGCGCGGCGGGGGAGCACTCCAGGGCCAGCACCTGCTGCAGGTGCGCGGTGTCCACCATGTCGGCCACGAGGGCGAGCTCCTCGTCGCCCAGCACGGCCACCACGGTGGCGCGGCTGTGCTCCAGCACGTAGCGCTTCTGGGCCGAGCCGGAGGTCAGGTGCACCGGCACCACGGTGGCGCCGGCCGACATCGCGCCGTAGTCGACCACCGACCAGGCCGGGCAGTTGGGGGAGACCAGGGCCACGCGGTCCCCGGTGCCCAGGCCGTGGGACACCAGGTGGGCGGCCAGGGCGGTGGCGCGCTCGGCGAACTCGGCGTAGGTCCACTCCTGCCAGGTGCCGTCGACGAGCTCGCGCTGGGCCACCACCCCCGGGTGGGCCGCGGCGGTGTCGCGGAGGTGCTGGCTGAGCGGTGCGAGCGTCGACATGCGGGTCAGGGTACGCACCCGGGGCGCCCGCCCGGCCGGGGAGGACCGCGTGGAACCATGGCGCCATGACACCGGACCGGGCGGCCGTGCGCCGCATGCAGGCCGTGGCCACCGGGCTGCTGCTGCTGGCGGCGGTGGTCTTCCTGCTCACCCCCGACGACGGCGCCTGGGGTTACGTCCACGCCGCCGCGGAGGCCTCGATGGTGGGCGCGGTGGCCGACTGGTTCGCCGTCACCGCCCTCTTCCGCCACCCCCTTGGCGTGCCGGTGCCGCACACCGCGATCATCCCGCGGCGCAAGGACGACATCGGCCGGGCGCTCGAGGACTTCGTGGCCACCAACTTCCTCACCGGTCCCACCGCCCGCGACCGGTGGGTGCGCGCCGGGGTGAGCGCCCGCGCGGCCCGCTGGGTGGGGCGCGAGGAGAACGCCCGCTCCGTGGTGACGGAGCTGCTGCCCGCCGCCCGACGCGCCCTGGCCGCCGCCGACCGCCGGACCGTGGCCGAGGTGGCCGGCGAGCACCTGCTGCCGCGCCTGGCCCGCGAGCCCCTGGCCCCGCTGGCCGGGCGCTGGCTCGAGGAGGTGCTGCGCACCGGGGCGCACCGCCGGCTGGTGGACCTCGTGGTGGACGAGGCCGTGGACTGGCTGACCGCGCACCCCGAGCGTGTGCAGTTCATCGTGCGCACCCGGGCGCCGTGGTGGTCGCCCCAGTGGGTGGACGACGCGGTGGTGGAACGCATCCACGCCGAGCTGCTGGGCTGGGCGCGTGACGTGCAGCGCCAGCCCGACCACCGCGTCCGCGCCAGCGTCGACGACCTGCTGGGGGACCTGGCCCGGGACCTGCAGCACGACCCCGGCACCGCCGAGGCGATGGCGCGCCTGCAGGAACGGGTGCTCACCGACCCCTCGGCGGCCACCACCGTGGCCGAGCTGTGGGAGGGCCTGGCGGTGGTCCTGGACGAGGCGCTCGCCGACCCCGACGGGGTGCTGCCGCGCCGTGCCGCCACGGCGCTCGCCGAGGCGGCCCGCGGCGTGGCCGCCGACCCGGCCGTGTGCGCCTCGCTGGACGAGCGCAGCGCCGAGGTGGTGGGTGCCCTCGTGGAGCGGCACGGCTCCGAGCTCGCCGGCGTGATCTCCGACACCGTGGCCGGCTGGGACGCCACGCAGACCGCGGAGCTCCTCGAGGCCTACGTGGGCAAGGACCTGCAGTTCATCCGCATCAACGGCACGGTCGTGGGCGGACTCGTGGGGCTGGTGCTGCACGCCCTCACCCAGGTCCTGTGAGCCGCCTCGTAGAATCCGTGCGACCCACCCCCGACCGGCCCACCCCAGGAGGCGCCCCGTGCTCGTGCTGATCCTCGCGCACCTCGTGGCCGCCCTGGCCGCGCCGTGGCTCGTCCGCGCGATGGGTTCCCGGGCGTTCATCCCGCTCTCGGTGCCGTCGCTGGCCACCGTGGTCTACCTCGTGCGCCAGGCCGCGACCGTGCACGCCGGCGCCACCGACCACCCCCACCACGGGGTCGGCCACGGGTCGGCCGGACTGCCGCCGGCGGTCACCGAGTCGTGGACCTGGGTGCCCCAGCTGGGCATGGACCTGGACTTCCGCCTCGACGGCCTGTCCTGGCTGCTGGCGATGGTGGTGGCCGGCGTGGGCACGCTCGTGCTGCTCTACTGCACCGGGTACTTCTCCGACGACGAGGAGGGGCTGGGCCTGTTCGCCGGCTCGCTCACCGCCTTCGCCGGCGCGATGCTGGGCCTGGTCACCACCGACAACATGCTGGTGCTCTACGTGTTCTGGGAGCTCACCAGCATCCTGTCCTTCCTGCTCATCGGGCACCGCATCACCTCGCGCCACTCCCGCTCGGCGGCCATGGAGGCGCTGGTCATCACCGCCGGCGGTGGGCTGGCCATGCTCGTGGGCATCATCGGCCTGGGGGCCGCGACGGGCAGCTACTCCATCAGCAACCTGCTGGCGCACCCGCCGCAGGCGGACGCCCTGGTCACCACCTCGGTGGTGCTGCTGCTCGTGGGTGCCTTCACCAAGTCGGCCCAGGTGCCCTTCCACTTCTGGCTCCCGGGCGCCATGGCCGCGCCCACGCCGGTGAGCGCCTACCTGCACGCGGCGGCCATGGTGAAGGCCGGCATCTACCTGGTGGCCCGTTTCGCCCCGGCCTTCGCCCACCTCGAGGTGTGGCAGTGGGCCGTGCTGCTGCTCGGTGGCCCCACGATGCTGGTGGGTGCCTACCGCTCGCTGCGCCAGGTGGACATCAAGCTGGTGCTGGCCTACGGCACCGTGAGCCAGCTGGGCTTCCTCGTGCTCGTGGTCGGCCACGGCACCCAGGACGCCGCCCGCGCGGGCCTGGTGCTGCTACTGGCCCACGCCCTGTTCAAGGGCTCGCTGTTCCTCGTGGTCGGCGCCATCGACCACTGCACCGGCACCCGCGACCTGCGCCGCCTCTCGGGCCTGTCGCGGAGCATGCCGCTGCTCTTCGCCACCGCCTGCGTCTCCGCGGCCTCGATGGCGGGCCTGCCGCCGCTGCTCGGCTTCGTGAGCAAGGAGGGCGCCTACACGGCGCTGGACCCGACGGTGCACGGCTGGGCCACGCGGGAGGGTGTGGCCTTCTTGGTCGTGCTCGTCGGCTCGATGATGACCTTCGCCTACTCGGCCCGCTTCCTGTGCGGCGCCTTCCGCACCCAGCGCACCAAGCCGGCCACACCGGTGCACGCCCCGGGCTTCTTCCTCCAGGCCAGCCCCGCCCTGCTGGCCGTCGGCACCATCGTGCTCGGCCTGGCCAGCGGCCCCCTGCTGGAGCCGGTGGTGGGCAACTACGCGTCCTTCTGGCCGGCCTCGGAGCACCCGTTGCACCTGGGGCTCTGGCACGGCTGGACCGTGGTCCTGGCCTTCACGCTGCTCACCTACGCCGTCGGTGTGGTGCTGCACCTGCGTCGCCGCCAGGTCAACGGCTTCCAGCGCGGCGTGGCCGCCCTGGGCCTGCCCGGCGCCGAGCGCGGCTTCCAGCTGACCATGCGCGCGGTGGACCGGGGGGCGCTGGCGGTCACGGGCCTGTTCCAGCGCGGCTCGCTGCCGGTGACCCTGGGCATGATCTTCGTGGTGGCCGTGGCCGTGCCGGTGGGGGTCCTGCTCATGCAGGACGTGCCGATGCCCGAGCACTACCGCCTCATGGACTCGTGGGCCCAGCTGGGTGTTGCCGTGGTGACCGCCGCCGCCGGTGTGCTGGCCGCGCTCTCCACCCGCCGCCTGCGCGCGGTGGTGCTCGCCGGCGTCACCGGCTACGGCTCGGCGGCGCTCTTCATGCTCTACGGCGCCCCGGACCTCGCGCTCACGCAGCTCATGGTGGAGAGCATCTCCATCGTGGTGTTCATCCTCGTGCTGCGCCGCATGGCCGGCCAGTTCCCGGACACCCCGCGCCGGGTGGAGAAGGTGCTGCGCGTGCTCATCGCCGTGGGGGTGGCCGGTGTGCTCACCCTGGTGGCGCTGGTCTCCGCGGCCTCCCGCGCGCACGTCCCGGCCAGCGCCGGCCTGCTGGAGACCGCGTACACCAAGGGCGGTGGCCACAACGTGGTCAACGTGATCCTCGTGGACACCCGAGGCTGGGACACCATGGGTGAGATCGCCGTGGTGCTCGTCTGCGCCACCGGTGTGGCCTCGCTGGTCTTCCTGCGCGAGGAGGTGCTGGAGACCGCCCGCGTGGCCGCCTCGGCCACCCGCACCCGCCGCACCATGCACCTGGAGGCCGACACCGAGGGCTCCCGCTGGCTGGCCGACGCGGTGAACATGAAGCACACCCGCCGCTCGGCGGTGCTCGAGGTGGTCACCCGCCTGGTCTTCCACTCGATGGTGGTGTGGAGCCTGTACGTGCTGCTCGTGGGCCACGACGCGCCCGGCGGCGGCTTCGCCGGTGGCCTCATCGCCACGCTGGCGCTCACCGTGCGTTACCTGGCCGGTGAGGCCGACGAGCTGCGCGCCGCGGCCCCGGTGCTCTCGGGCACCCTCATGGGCGCCGGCCTGGGCCTCGCGGTGACCACCGGTGTGCTCGGCATGGTGGCCGGGGGAGAGCCCCTGCAGTCGTGGGTGTTCAACCTGGACGTCCCGGTGCTGGGCCACCTGCACCTGGTGACCCCCGCCTTCTTCGACGTCGGGGTCTACCTCGTGGTCGTCGGCATGGGCGTGGGCCTGCTCACGAGCCTCGGAGCCGGCGTGGACCAGCAGATCGAGTCCGAGCGCGGCGAGGGGCACCGTGACGCGCTGAGCCGCCACGCGGACGACGAGTTCCACCGCTACGGCCTGCGCCACACCGACCGACCCGTCGAACGACCGGAGGTGGACGCGTGAGCGAGCCGATGACCCCCTCCCTGGCCCTCCTCGGCGTCGGTGCCGTGCTCGTGGGCTGCGGTGTGTACCTGATGCTGGCGCGCTCGATCGTGCGCATGCTCATCGGCTTCGTGCTGGTGGGCAACGGCGTCAACCTGCTCTTCCTGGGTGCCGCGTCCCCGCCCGGGGAGCCGCCGATCATCGGGCAGGTGCCCGGCGAGGACATGGCCGACCCGCTGCCGCAGGCGATGATGCTCACCGCGATCGTCATCTCGCTGGGGCTCGTGGCCTTCCTGCTGGCCCTGGCGCACCGCTCGTGGCAGCTGGCCGGCACCGACCGCGTCACCCACGACCCGGAGGACCTGCGCATCGTGCTGCGGGCCGACCGCAGCGACATGTCCGGCTCGGACTTCGCCGGCGACGACGACCTCACGCCCGACGACGTGGACGACGTGGACGTGGACGCCGAGGGCGACCACTACATGGAGCTGGCCGTGCGCCGCTTCAAGGAGCGCCGCCGGGAGATCCGCCGCCACCGCGCGCGGGCCTTCCAGCCGCTCGAGGACGACCAACCGCCCGTGGACTCGAGGGGAGGCCGCCGATGAGCGAGGTGAACCTCTCCTTCATCGCGCCGCTGCTGGTGATGCTGCCGCTGCTGGCCGCGGGCGTGACGCTCGCCGCCGGGCGGCACACGCTGGTGCAGCGCATCATCTCCACCGCCGTGGTGGCGGCCTGCCTGGCCGGCTCGGTGCTGCTGCTGTGGGCCGCGGACACCCGCGGCCCGCAGGTGGTGGCCACCGGTGCCTGGGTGCCCTACGAGGGCATCGTGCTGGTGGTCGACCGGCTCTCGGCGCTCATGCTCATCGTGGGCTTCACGATCATCCTGGGTGTGCTCTGGTACTCCAACGCCGAGGGGCGCGAGTCCTTCGACCAGGAGGCCAGCGGCAAGGCCCCGCTGCCGATCTTCCACCCCTCGCTGCTGGTGATGACCGCCGGCGTGGCCACCACCTTCGTCTCCGGCGACCTGTTCCACATGTACGTGGGCTTCGAGGTGCTGCTCGGTGCCAGCTTCGTGCTGCTCACGCTCGGCGGCACGGTCTCCCGCGTGCGCGCCGGCGTCACCTACGCCTTCGTCTCGCTGCTGAGCTCCACGGTGTTCCTCTTCGCCGTGGCCATGGTCTACACCGCCACCGGCACGGTGAACCTGGCGCAGGTCTCCCAGCGCATGGCCGAGCTGCCCCAGGGCACGCAGGTGATGCTGCAGGCGCTGCTGCTGGTGGGCTTCGCCATCAAGGCCGCCGTGTTCCCCATGAGTTCCTGGCTGCCGGACTCCTACCCGACGGCGCCGGCGCCGGTCACGGCCGTCTTCGCCGGTCTGCTCACCAAGGTGGGCGTGTACGCGATGATCCGCACGCAGACCCTCGTCTTCCCAGGCGGCATCCTCCACGAGCTCATGCTCTGGGCGGCGCTGCTCACGATGGTGGTGGGCATCCTCGGCGCCGTGGCGCAGACCGAGGTCAAGCGGATGATCTCGTTCACCCTCGTGAGCCACATCGGCTACATGCTCTTCGGGTTGGCCATCGGCACGCCGGCCGGCATCGCCGCGGCGATCTTCTACGTGATCCACCACATCCTCATCCAGGCCACGCTGTTCCTCGTGACGGGCATGGTGCAGCGCCGCACGGGCGTGAGCACGCTCGACCGTCTGGGCGGCCTCATCCGCACCGCGCCGTGGATCGCGCTGCTGTGGTTCGTCCCGGCCATGAATCTCGCGGGCATCCCGCCGTTCTCCGGGTTCATCGGCAAGGTCGGTCTCATGCGGGCCGCCGCCCAGATCGGCACCCCGATGCTGTGGCTGCTGGTGGCCGGCAGCGTGGTCACCTCGCTGCTCACGCTGTACGCCATCGCCAAGACCTGGGCCAAGTCCTTCTGGGGCGCCCCCAACCGCGCCGAGGGGATGGGGCAGCAGGCCGTGCCCATCGGCCCCGGGCTGTTCCTGCCCACCGGTGTGCTGGTGCTCGTCGGCATCGGCCTGACGGTCTTCGCCGGCCCGATCTACGGGGTGAGCGAGCGCGCCGCGGCCGACCTGGTGAACCGGAGCAGCTACGTGCAGGCCGTGGCCGACGCCGCGGACACCGCGGGCAGCCACTACCCGGCCCCGCTCGACCCGACCGAGCAGGGGGGTCACTGATGGTGCGCCGACTCCAGCTCCTCCCGCTGCTGTGGCTCGTGGTCGTGTGGGTCGTGGCGTGGGGCTCGTACTCGCCGATGATCCTCTTCGGCGGCCTCGTGGTCGGGCTCTTCGTGACCCTCGCCTCGCCGCTGCCGCGGCTCAACCTCAACGCGACGGTGCGGCCGTGGGCGCTGCTGGTGCTCGTGGTGCTCTTCCTCAAGGACCTCGCCAAGGCGGTCTGGGACGTCTCGATGATGGCCCTGCTTCCCGGCCGGACGACGGACGCGGCCATCATCACGGTGCGCTTCGCCGCCGACGAGGAGCTCTTCCAGACCATCACCTCCGAGCTCATCACCCTCGTGCCGGGCACGATGGTGATCGACCTCGACGACGAGACCCGGGTGGCGCACGTGCACTGCCTGGGCGTGAAGGACGAGGCCGACGCCGAGGCCGTGCGCCAGGAGTGCCTGGAGCAGGAGCGCCGCGTGCTGGCCGCCTTCGACGCCGACTACCGCCGGGAGGACCGATGAACGAGATCGCGACCTGGCTGCTGGCCGGATCGGCCGCCGTGCTGGTGGCCGCCGCTGGCCTGGCCCTGGTGCGCATCGTGCGGGGACCCGCGGGGCTGGACCGCATGGTGGCTTCCGACGTGCTCGTGAGCGTGCTCTTCGGCTTCTTCTGCCTCATCGGTGCCTGGTGGCAGTTCCCGCAGGTCACCACGGTGATGGTCTCGCTGTCGCTCGTGGCCTTCCTGGGGGCGGTGGCCGCCGGCCGCTACGCCGCCCGCGACCGCGACCGCGGCTGGGCCCGCGACGAGCGGGTCGACATGTCCGCCGACGGGAGGCCCTCGTGACCGACGTCCTGCAGATCGTCGGCGGCGTGCTCATGCTCGTGGGTTCGCTGCTCTCGCTCGTGGCCGCCATCGGGCTGGTGCGCTTCCCCGACGTGCTCACCCGCATGCACGCCGCCACCAAGCCGCAGACCCTGGGCCTGGTGCTGCTGGGCCTGGGCCTGTGCCTCGTGGTGCGCGAGTGGGCGGTGTGGGGTGCCGTGGCCCTGACCGTGCTCTTCCAGTTCCTCACCGCCCCGGTCTCGGCGCACATGGTGGGCCGAGGTGCCCTGCGCACCGGGCAGGTGCGCCTGCCGCTGTACGAGGACCCTGCCGCCGCCGACGGGCAGGCCGGCACGCCGTCCAGCGCGTCCGCCGCCGGGGCCGGTGCGCGCGCCACCCGGGCCGATGGCTGAGGGGCCCGAGCAGCCCGGTGGCCCCCGTCGCGGTGCGCCGGGACGGGGCCGTGGTGACGCCGGTGGCGCCGGCGCAGGTCGTGGTCGGGGTCGTGGTCGGGGCCGCGGCCGTGGTGGTCGTGGGGGAGGACGCGGACCCCGCGGTGGGGCCCGCGCTCCGCGGGGTCCGCGCCCGCTGACCCCCGAGCAGGTCGAGGCCCGCCGCGCCTCGGTACCGGAGCTCACCTGGCCCGACCTGCCAGTCGTCGACCGCAAGGACGACCTGGCGGCCGCCATCCGCGACCACCAGGTGGTCGTGGTGGCCGGCGAGACCGGATCGGGCAAGACCACTCAGCTGCCCAAGATCTGTCTGGAGCTCGGGCGCGGCGTCACCGGCATGATCGGCCACACCCAGCCCCGCCGCATCGCGGCCCGCTCCGTGGCCGACCGCATCGCCCACGAGCTGGGCGTCGAGCTCGAGGACCCCACCGGCCCGGTCGGCTACCAGGTGCGCTTCACCGACATGACCAGCCCGCAGACGCTGGTCAAGGTGATGACCGACGGCATCCTGCTCAACCAGATGCAGTTCGACCGGCAGCTGCGCGCCTACGACACGCTCATCATCGACGAGGCGCACGAGCGCAGCCTCACCATCGACTTCATCCTCGGCTACCTGCACCAGCTGCTGCCCCAGCGGCCGGACCTCAAGGTGATCATCACCTCGGCCACCATCGACCCGCAGCGCTTCGCCGACCACTTCGCCGACGCCGTGGGCGGCCCGGTGCCGGTGGTGGAGGTCTCCGGGCGCACCTACCCGGTGGAGGTGCGCTACCGCCCGCTGAGCACCCTGGACGCCTCCAACCCGCACGCCCTGGAGGACCCCGAGGGCTACGACGAGAGCACCTACTCCGAGGAGGAGATCGACCAGGTCACCGGCATCGCCGAGGCGGTGCAGGAGCTCTGGACCGAGGACGTGCCCGCCGACGACCCACGCCCGCAGGACCGCGACATCCTCGTGTTCTGCTCCGGCGAGCGGGAGATCCGCGACGCCGTGGACGGCCTCGAGGGGCTCAAGCTGCCGGGCACAGAGATCGTGCCGCTCTACGGTCGCCTCTCGGCCGCCGAGCAGCAGCGCGTCTTCGCGCCCCACACGAAGCGCCGCGTGGTGCTGGCCACCAACGTGGCCGAGACCTCGCTCACCGTGCCCGGCATCCGGTACGTCGTGGACACCGGCACGGCGCGCATCAGCCGGTACTCCCAGCGGCTCAAGGTGCAGCGCCTGCCCATCGAGAAGATCTCCCAGGCCTCGGCCAACCAGCGTGCGGGCCGCTCCGGACGCGTGAGCGCGGGCATCTGCATCCGCCTGTACTCCCAGGAGGATTTCGAGGCGCGCCCGCAGTTCACCGACCCGGAGATCCAGCGCACCTCGCTGGCCAGCGTCATCCTGCAGATGGCGCACCTGGGGCTGGGCGACGTGCAGCGCTTCGCCTTCGTGGACCCGCCGGACTCCCGGCTGGTCACCGACGGCCTGCGCCTGCTCCACGAGCTGGGGGCCGTGACCCGGCAGACCGCCTCCTCCGGCGGTGTCGTGCGCCTCACCGAGGAGGGGCGCCAGCTGGCGTCCATCCCGGCCGACCCGCGCCTGGCCCGGATGCTGCTCGAGGCCCACCGCCGTGGGGCGCTGGCCGAGGTGCTCGTCATCGTGGCCGGGCTGAGTATCCAGGACCCGCGGGAGCGTCCGGCCGAGAAGCGCGAGCGCGCCGACCAGCTGCACGCCCGGTTCAAGGACGAGAACTCCGACTTCGTGGCCCTGCTCAACCTGTGGGCCTACGTGCGCGAGCGCAAGGGCACGCTGTCGGGCTCGGCCTTCCGCCGCCTGTGCCACGCGGAGTTCCTGCACTACCTGCGGCTGCGCGAGTGGGTGGACGTGCACCATCAGCTGCGCAGCGTGGTGAAGGGCCTGGGCTGGGCGGACTCGTCGGTGGGCGTGGAGTCCGACCGCGCCCGGCAGCGCGACGAGGGCTTCGCGCCGGTGGACCCGGCCAAGGCCGAGGTGGTGCACCGCAGCCTGCTGCCCGGCCTGCTCAGCCAGGTGGGCCTGCGCGACCGGGAGGCCCGGGACTACCTGGGCGCCCGGGGGGCGCACTTCTCCATCCAGCCCGGCTCGGGGCTCTTCCGCACCCGTCCGGACTGGATCGTCTCGGCCGAGCTGGTGGAGACCACCAGGCTGTGGGCGCGCACCAATGCCACGGTGGACCCGGCGTGGGTGGAGGAGGCCGCCGCGCACCTGGTGAAGCGGCAGTACTCCGAGCCGCGGTGGTCCTCCAAGCGGGGCTCGGCCGTGGCCGACGAGCGGGTGACCCTGCTGGGCATCCCGCTGGTGGCCGGGCGGCAAGTGGGCCTGGCGAGGGTCGACCCGGCGCTGGCGCGCGAGCTCTTCATCCGCCACGCCCTGGTGGAAGGGGACTGGCACACCGGCCACGCCTTCTGGGGCCACAACAAGAAGGTCCTCGCCGAGATCGAGCAGCTCGAGGCGCGCTCCCGCCGCCGCGACCTGCTCGACGACGAGGCGCTCTTCGGCTTCTACGACGAGCGGCTGCCCGCCGAGGTCGTCTCCGGGGTGCACTTCGACAGCTGGTGGAAGACCGCCCGCCGCGAGGACCCGGCCCTGCTGGACCTGTCGGTGGAGGAGGTGACCGGTGAGGACCCCACCGCCGTGGACCTGGCCGACTTCCCGGCCACCTGGCAGCAGGGCGACCTGGAGCTGCCCCTGACCTACCAGTTCGAGCCCGGCACCGAGGCAGACGGTGTGACCGTCCACCTGACGTTGAGCCAGCTCAACCGGGTGCGCGACGAGGGCTTCGACTGGCAGGTCCCGGGCCTGCGCGAGGAGCTGGCGGTGGCGCTCCTGCGCTCCCTGCCCAAGGCAGTGCGCCGCTCGTTCGTGCCCGCCCCGGACCACGCCGCGGCCGCCCTGGGTGACCTTCGAGCAGAGCTCGAGGGTGACGAGCGGGCCGCGGCCACGCAGCCGGTGCGGGGGAGTGGCAGCTTCCCGGCCGCCCTGGCGCGGGCGCTCACCCGGCGCACCGGTACGCCGCTGGACCCGGCTGACTTCGACGCCTCCACCGTGCCGGCGCACCTGCGCATGACCTTCCGCGTGGTCGAGGACACCGCGCCGGGCAAGACCGGTACGGGCGGCGGACCCGGGAAGCCGGGGCCGAAGGGGTCCGGCCCCCAGCGCGGGGGCAAGGGCGGCCCGCGCCGCCGCGGCAGGGGGCCGAAGGTCCTCGGCGAGGGCACCGACCTCACCGCCCTGCAGGCCCAGCTGGCCGGGTCGCTGCAGCAGGCCGTCTCCGGCGCCGCCGCCGGGCTCACCGCATCGGGCCTGACGAGCTGGAGCATCGGCGAGCTGCCCGACCACTTCGACGACGGCGCCGTGCAGGGCTGGCCGGCCCTCGTGGACGAGGGCACCACCGCCGGGGTGCAGGTCTTCGCCGACCCGCGGCAGGCCGCGCACGAGCACGCACTGGGCCTGCGCCGCCTCGTGCTGGCCGGGTTCACCCCGCCGTGGAACCGCATCCTGCGCAGCGTCGACAACCAGACCAAGCTGGCTCTGGGCGCCGCCCCGCACGGGTCCACCCAGGCGGTGCTCGACGACGCACTGGCCGCCGCCGTGGACTCGGTCATCGCCGAGCGCCTGGCCACCGCCGGCACGGTGCGCGACGAGGCCGCCTTCGCCGAGCTGCTGGCCACCGCAAAGCAGCAGGCCGCCCCCCGCATCCTGGAGATGGTGGCGGCGGCCGGGCCCGTCATCGCCGCCGTCCCCGCGGTGCAGCGCGCCGTGGAGGGCATGACTGCGCCCCGGCTGGCCCCGCTGGCCGCGGACCTCACCGCTCAGCTCAAGGGTCTGGTGCACCCGGGCTTCCTCACCGAGGCCGGGTACGCCCAGGTGCGTCACCTGCCCCGCTACCTGCGGGCGATGGAGGTGCGCGCCACCAAGGCGCCCACCGACCTCGCCCGCGACGCCGACCGACAGGCCGTGGTGGACACCGTGGAGCGCGAGCGGCGCGACCTGTTGGCCGGGCTGGACGCCATCGAGCGCCTGCGACCCGACGTGCGGGCCCTGCGGTGGATGACCGAGGAACTGCGCGTCAGCCTGTTCGCCCAGCAGCTGGGCACCGCGCACGCGGTGAGCGAGAAGCGCATCTACGCGGCCATGGACGCCGTGGAGGTGGCGCTGGAACAGAGCCGCGGCCAGCGGCGTTGACCCCACACGGCCCCGGTGACCCCCCGGGGCCCGCGAGCCCCGCCGCGACGGCGGCCGCAGGACCACGGACCCAGGGAGGCCCCGCGTGCAGGACCCCACCGCACTGTTCCGGATCGAGGACCCCACCGACATCGACCCGCGCTCGGTGCGCACCGACGTGATGTGGCTGGCCACCGGGGGACTGGTGGACGCCGGGGACGTGGAGAAGAACGCCGTGGCCCACGTGCTGGCCACCATGGAGTCGCGCGTGGTGGCCACCTTCGACGTGGACGCCCTGCTGGACTACCGGGCGCGCCGCCCGCTGCTGACCTTCCAGCGCGACCGGTACATCTCGGTGGCGGCGCCCACGCTCGTGGTGCACCGGGTGACCGACCCGGCCGGCCGGCACTTCCTGCTGGTCAACGGCCCCGAGCCGGACTACCAGTGGGAGCGCTTCATCGCCGCGCTGCAGGTGCTGGCCCGCGAGTTCGGCGTGCGCACCCTGGTCTCGGCCCACGGCGCGCCGATGCAGGTGCCCCACACCCGCCCCACGGGCCTGACCGCCTACGCCTCGGACGAGCGCCTCATCGCCGACCACGCGTCGGTCTTCGGCACCATGCAGGTGCCCGGCAGCGTGGACGGCCTGGCCCACCTGCGCTTCGGTGAGGAGGGCTTCGACACCATCGGTTTCGCGGTGCACGTGCCGGGCTACCTGGCCGACCGGGAGATGCTCGACGGCACCGTGGCGGCGCTGCACGCGCTCTCGGAGTCCACCGGCATCCAGGTACCGATGGACGGCCTGGAGGAGCGCGCGGCGGTGAACCGACGTGAACTCGACGAGCTGGTGGAGCAGAACCCCGAGGCGCTCGAGGTGGTGCGCACCATGGAGCAGCAGTTCGACGAGTTCATGGGCTCCCAGCAGCGTCGCAGCCTCACCGCGCACGACGTGGCCAAGCTGCCCAGCCCGGACGAGATCGCCTCGGACCTCGAGGAGTGGCTGGCCTCCGGCGCCACGATGAAGGACGCCCCCAACGAGCCCGGCGACGACGAGCCCACCGACAAGGGGGCATCCGACCGCGGCCCCCGCGCCGACGACGCCCGCGGCGAGGGCGACCCGGAGGAGCCCGACGGCGACGAGGGTCACCCCCCGAGCGCCGGCGGTTCCACCTCGTGGCGCTGACCCGTCGGCTAGATTCGAGCACCGGACCGCCGTCCCCCACCTCAGGAGGAGCCATGGGACTTTTCTCGCGCCAGAGCAGCAAGGACAAGGAGATGGAGCGACGCGCTTCCGCGGCCGCCCGGACCGAGGACCCCGGCATGGTGGACAAGGCCGCCAACGCTCTGGCCGACCGCCTGCTGAAGGTGGGCATCGACGGCGTGGGACCGGTGGAGGGCGCCCAGAAGGTGGCCGAGAAGGCGCTCGTGGCCGCCGGCGGCGACCGCGCGAAGGCCGAGAAGATCATCGCCTCCTCGCACTTCAAGAAGATCGCCGGTGGTGGTTTCGTCACCGGTCTCGGTGGCCTCATCACGATGCCGGTGGCGCTGCCGGCCAACGTGGTGGAGTTCTACCTGCTCACCACCCGGGCGGTGGCGGCCATCGCGCACCTGCGCGGCCACGACGTGCAGCAGCCCGAGCTGCGCTCGGCGGTGCTGCTCACCCTGGTGGGCGCCGACGCCCGCGACATCCTGACCTCCGCCGGCATCCCCGGCACCCTGGTCTCCGGTGGCCGCCTGGCCTCGCTGGCCAGCCGCCAGCTGCCGGCCCCGGTGCTCATGGTGGTCAACAAGGCCGTGGGCTTCCGCCTGCTCGCGCAGACCGGCGAGAAGGTGCTGGCCCGCCTGGGCAAGGCGATCCCGCTGGCCGGCGGCGTCATCGGTGCCGGGCTGGACGTGTACATGTTCAACCGCATCATCGACCACGCGCGCGAGGAGTTCCCGCAGCAGGGCGCCTGAGGAGGGCCTCGGGCAGGCTCTGCTCGTCCACAGCCCCGGCCCCGGACCCGTCCCCGAGCGGGTCCGGGGCCGGTGGCATGGGGGCATGACGACGATCCCCAGAGTCCGAGACCTGCCCGACCTGCTCACCGTGGTGCCGCTGCTGGCCGGCTTCACCCCCACCGACGCGGTGGTGCTGGTGTGCCCGACCCCCACCGGCAGGGTGGCACTGCAACGCATCGCCCTGCCGCCGCGCGAGGCGTGGGGCGACCCCGCCGCCGACGCCGAGGACCTCGTGGCCCTGGTGCTGCCGGCCCTCGTGCGCGCCGGTCTCGACCGACTCACCGTCATCGGCTACCTGTCGGACCCGATGGACGAGGAGTACGTCGGGGGACTGGTGGCACGGGCGGAGGACTGGTTCCTCGAGGCCGGCGTGGACGTGCTGGGCGCGGCCCTGGTTTGCGAGGGCTCCTGGTGGCGGCCGGAGTGCCCCTGCGACGACCCGTTCTGCGGGGAGCCGCGCCCCGTGCCCAGCCTCCACGAGTCCGCCGCGGCCACCGCGCTCATCGCCGACGGGGCGATGGTGCACGCCTCGGCCGAGGAGCTGCTGCTGCCCTGGGTGCAGTCCGAGGAGGACGAGCTCACCCCCGAGGCGCTCCACGCGGCCCGCGAGCGGTGGGCCGGCCGCAAGGGACGGGCCCGGCTGCGGCGCGAGGCGCTGGCGCAGTGGGCCCGGTTGGTGGGGGAGGAGGGGGCCGAGCTCACCGACGAGGAGGTGGCGGCGGCCCTGTGGGCGGTGCGGCAGGTGGACGTGCGCGACGCCCTGGTGGCCTGGCTGACGCCCGGGGACGTGCCCCGTGACGTGCTCGACGCCTCCGCCTGGGCCGCGGTGGAGAAGGCCCTCGGGGACCCCGCCGAGCACCACCACCCGATGCGGTGGACCGCGTGGCCGCTCACGGGGAACCTGCGCCGGCTGGCCACCCGGGTGCCCTCCACCTGTGCGGGGCCGCTGCTGTGCACGGCCGGGCTGTGGGCGTGGTGGAACGGGGACGGGGTGGTGGCCCGCTTCCTGCTGGAGCGGGCGCTGGACGCCGAGCCGGGGCACACGCTGGCGGGGCTTCTGCTGCGGCTGGTGCACCACGGCATCCCCCTGGACGGGGGTGTCGCGGCCTGTCCCGCGGGGCCCGGTGCGGCGCGGGTCGCCGGGCTCTAGGCTGGGGCCCACTCACCCACCCACAGGAGGCCCAGAGCATGGCAGTCATCGTTGGTTACATCGCCTCGGACGAGGGGCGTGCGGCGCTCCGCTTCGGCGTCGACGAGGCGATCCGCCGCTCGGAGCCCCTGCAGGTGGTGCACTCCGCGCGCACCGGCAAGGGCAGCGGTGCGGACTCCACCCGTGCGTTCGTCCGCGAGCTGGAGAACGCCGAGTCCGCCCTGGCCGAGGCGGGGGTGCCGCTGGAGCGCCTGGACTTCGACCGTGGCAACGACCCCGCGGAGGACCTCGTCGAGGTGGCCGAGCAGGCCGAGACCAACGGCAAGCCGGCCGTCATCGTCATCGGGCTGCGTCGTCGCACGCCGGTGGGCAAGCTGCTGCTGGGCTCCAACGCCCAGCGCATCCTGCTCGAGGCGCCGTGCCCCGTCATCGCGGTGAAGGCCGTCTGAGCCGGCCCACGTGACGTCGCCGGGAGGGCCCCGTGGCCGCCCCCGGGGCCACCCCGCGCGACAGGGCGCGGGGTGGTTTTTTATAATGGGGGTGTTCCATCAGGCCGCGAGGCCGATCCGCTCACCGGTGGTCGCACCACGTCGCCGGTCCGTCGGTCTCCTCGGGTCGCCGGACGGTCGCCCACTCGGGGCGGTCCGTGAATCCCCATGATCTCGTGCCCGGTGGTTCGCCGTGCCCGTGTCACCAGGAAGGACCCTGCTCCGTGACTGCTCCCGCGTCCGACCCCGCCGCCGAGGCGACCACCGAGACCCCCGCCGTCAGCGAGCCCGTGACCGCGGTCCTGGGCAAGCAGATGATCGACAAGCCGGGCCTCGCCGAGTTCGTCGAGAAGGCCGTCGCCGACGGCAAGGTGGCCACCAACAAGGTCAAGGAGGCCATCGAGGGCGCCGACCTCACGGCCACCCAGGCGCAGCGGTTCATGAAGAACCTGCGTTCCCAGGGCGTGGAGCTGCACTTCGACCAGGAGATGGCCGCCGAGCTGGCCCAGCAGCAGCGTGGTGTGAAGCCCCGCACCACGCGCGCCAAGAGCACCACCAAGCGCACCCCCAAGGCCAGCACCACCACCACGCGGACGACCGCGGCCAAGTCCACCACCGCGAAGTCGACCGCCAAGAGCTCCACCGCCAAGACGACTGCCGCGAAGACCACGACGGCCAAGAGCACGACGGCCAAGAGCACCACCGGCACCTCCACCACCGCGAAGTCGACCACCGCGAAGGCCACCACCACCCGCAAGGCCACCGCCGCGGCCAAGACCTCCACGGCCAAGAAGACCACGGCCAAGGGCCCGGCCAAGAAGACCACGGCCAAGGCGAAGACGACCGCCCGCAACGCCTCGGCGGACGCCCCGGAGCTCGACGAGATCGCCGCCGAGGACGAGGCCGAGGAGAAGGCCGCCGCCGAGGGCAGGGACACCAACGAGCTGGTGGCCGGCGAGACCTCGCAGGCCGCGCCGCAGAAGGCCACCGCCGACGACGAGTCGGAGTCCCGTGGCTTCGTGCTGCGTGCCGACGACGAGGCCGACGCCCCGGCCCAGCAGGTGGTCACCGCCGGCGCCACCGCCGACGCCGTGAAGGACTACCTCAAGCAGATCGGCAAGGTCGCCCTGCTCAACGCCGAGCAGGAGGTGGACCTCGCCAAGCGCATCGAGGCCGGCCTGTTCGCCGAGCAGCGCCTGAACTCCGACGAGAAGATCGACGCCAAGCTCAAGCGCGAGCTGTGGTGGATCGCCTCGGACGGCAAGAACGCCAAGAACCACCTGCTCGAGGCCAACCTGCGCCTCGTGGTCTCCTTGGCCAAGCGCTACACCGGCCGCGGCATGCTCTTCCTGGACCTCATCCAGGAGGGCAACCTGGGCCTCATCCGCGCCGTCGAGAAGTTCGACTACACCAAGGGCTACAAGTTCTCCACCTACGCCACGTGGTGGATCCGTCAGGCCATCACCCGCGCCATGGCCGACCAGGCCCGCACCATCCGCATCCCGGTGCACATGGTGGAGGTCATCAACAAGCTGGCCCGCGTGCAGCGCCAGATGCTGCAGGACCTGGGCCGCGAGCCCACCCCGGAGGAGCTCGCCAAGGAGCTCGACATGACCCCGGAGAAGGTCGTGGAGGTGCAGAAGTACGGCCGCGAGCCGATCTCGCTGCACACCCCGCTGGGCGAGGACGGTGACTCCGAGTTCGGTGACCTCATCGAGGACTCCGAGGCCGTGGTGCCCTCCGACGCGGTGTCCTTCACCCTGCTGCAGGAGCAGCTGCACTCGGTGCTCGACACGCTCTCCGAGCGCGAGGCCGGCGTGGTCTCGATGCGCTTCGGCCTCGCGGACGGCCAGCCCAAGACGCTCGACGAGATCGGCCGCGTCTACGGCGTGACCCGTGAGCGCATCCGCCAGATCGAGTCCAAGACCATGTCCAAGCTGCGCCACCCGAGCCGCTCGCAGGTGCTCCGGGACTACCTGGACTGAGATTGCGTGCGGTGCTGCTGAGATTTTCCGTCATGGCGCGGTGTTCGTGCCTGACAGGGGAGACAGTAGCACCGCATAGCGCTACTAGTCCAGATAACGCTAGGATGGGGTCATGACCGACGCCCTCGATGTGCCCGCCTGCCGCGACCTGGCGCAGTCTTGGGCGCTGGCGCTGCGTGCCGACCGCAAGAGTCCCCAGACGCTGAAGGTCTACGGCGACGGCCTGCGGCTGTACCTTGACTGGTGCGAGACGAACGAGGCCCCGCCGATGGAGCGCGCGAGCCTGCGGGCGTGGGTGGCCGAGCTGCTGGACGGTGGCGCGGCTGCCGCCACCGCGCGATCCCGCCAACTGGCCGTCCGCCGGTTCTCCGCCTGGTTGGCCGACGAGGGGGAGTTGCATGACGACCCGTTCGTGGGGGTCAAGGCGCCGAAGCTCGACCAACAGGTGATTGAGCCGCTCACCGACGCCGAGCTGCGCGCGCTGGTGAAGGCGTGCGTGCCGCCGAAGGGCGCGAGCCGGTCCCAGGCGCTGCGAGACCGCCGCGATGAGGCGATCATCCGGCTCATGTTCGAGACCGGCGCGCGGGCCGGTGAGGTTGTTGCGCTGCAGCGCGATGACCTCGGCTTGGCCGAGGGCACCGCGATCATCCGGCGCGGCAAGGGCGGCAAGGGCCGCGTCGTCCCGCTGAGTCCGGCTGCCGTGCTGGCCGTTGACCGCTACCTGCGCCACCGCCGCGAGCACCGCCTGGCCGAGTCCCCGGCGTTGTGGCTGGGGGACCGGGGCAAGGCGTTCTCCTACGACGCTCTGCACAAGACCCTCGCCATGCGTGCCGAGGCCGCAGGCATCACCGGATTCCACCCGCACAAGCTGCGCCACACCGCCGCGCACCGCTGGTTGAGCAAGGGCGGCAGCGAGTCGGGGCTGATGGCGATGGCCGGGTGGACCCGGCCCGACATGCTGATGCGCTACACCAAGGCCCAAGCATCCGCCCGTGCCGCTGAGGAGTCCCGACGGCTCGATCTGGGGGAGTTGTGACCGATACGGACGGCTTCACCGCGTTCTCGCAGATGCTCGACGCCCGCGAGGAGCGGCGACGGCTGGGGCAGGCCGCCTACGAGGCGCTGAAGGCCACCGGGCGGCTGAAGCATCACCGAGTGCTGACCTACCGCTGCAAGACCCGCGGGTGCTTGTTGCTGGACGTTCTGCAGCTGCCCGCGCCGGTGGGCATGGTGTTCTACCAGCCCGGGTACAAGTTGGCGCCGTCTGTGAATGCGGCCCGGAGTACCGAGGCGGGCAGGCGGAACCACACCACCGACGGAGACCGCCGGTGGAAGCCCGCTGTGATGCCCGGTGGGCAGCCGGGCAACTACACCGTCAACTGCGACCACTTGAACGGTGTCGCCCTTGACGCCGACCGCGTGGAACGGGACATCGCAGAGGGGCGCGGGAAGGTCATCGTGACCGAAGAGGACCACGAACCGCAGTCGTGGACACCCCTGCATTCCGATGACGGGCGCAGGGTGGCGTGGCGATTCGTGGAGTGATTCTCTGCCCCGTTTGATTTCGTTGCGCTGTGCGTATATCTTGCGAACAAGGCAAGTAATGCCGAGCGAGCCTGTCATGTAATGGCAGACCCCGGGACATGGGCAACCCGGTGAGACCCGAGAGGGGTCCACCGATCATGTCCGAAATCACTTCCGAGCGCCGGCTGGCCGCGAGCATGGCCGCCCACGCCTCATGGGGGAACACCGAGGACCGCGCCAAGCGCACCGCACCGGCACGCCGCGCCCTGGACGAAAAGTTCCTGGCTCAGGCTGGGGGAGACCCCAAGCGTGCCGAGTCCCTGCGCCGCGCCTACTTCCAGCGTCTAGCGCTGAAGTCCGCTCAGTCCCGCCGCAAGGCCCGTGAGGCCCGCGAGGCAGCCAAGGCCGCCGAGGCCGAGCTGCGAGCCGTGGGGGGTGGTGCGGCATGAGCTGGACATGCGAACGCCCCCCGGCGGGCGATCCGAGGGGCGCTCACATCATGGCTGTTGACTACCCCCAGTCTAGCCCGTCCGAGGCCGTCATGGCGGCGCTGGAGGACTACGCCGGCCGCTCCGATGTGGTGGTGGTCTGCGCCGTGGAGAACAGCCGCGGCAAGTGGCGTCGCACGGTGACGTTCACCCTCGATGCAGCCCGGCGCAAGTACCGCCGTGCCCGCGCCAATGGCCACCGTGCCGTCCTGTTCACGGCAGACCTGCGAGTGACGCACCACCACGCGGCCACGCTCGACGCCCTGGCATGCATGGACGACGAGGCGGTGGGCCGATGATGACCCCCGAGACGATGCCGGCCCACCTGGCCGCGCCCAACTACGCCGAGATGACGCCCGGCGAGCTGCTGGCCTACGCGGTGGGCCGCAACCACGGGTACCGCGACGGTGCCGCTGAGGCGGTGGCCGAGGCATCGCGGCAGTGCCACGAGGCCGCCGTGGAGGCCGTGCGGAACCACGCGAAGGTGCCCGCCCGCGACCTGGAGGCTGACGTGCGCGACGCCGCAGCACGTGCGGACTGGTGGGCCGCCCGCCGGGGTGACCCGGTGGCCGAGCGCCCCGCCACCTGGACCGTGCCGGATGCGCCGGTGGAGCCGGTTCCGGCCCCGGTGTGGCCCGTGGATGACTTCCAGGGGGTGAGCCGGTGAGCAAGCCCGAGGAGACCCACCACGGCCCGGTGCCGGACCCGTGGGGCGGCCCGCAGCTGGGAGCGCATGATGACCGTTCCCGTGGACAGGTGCGGATGGCCTACAGGCTGGCCGATGCCTACGCCGACCGGCTGCTGCACGTGCACGGCATCGGCTGGTTGCACTGGGACGGCAAGCGGTGGGCCGAGGACGTGACCGGGGCCGCCACCCGTGCGGTGCTCGACGTGCTCGACACCGCGTGGTCCGAGGCGCGCAAGGATGCCGCCCTGGAGGCCGACGTGCGCAAGTGCGAGACCGCCGCCGGTGTGCGGGGCGTGCTGGACCTGGCCGCCGCGCTGGAGACGTTCGCCGCCACGGTGGACGACCTTGACGCGGACCCGGCGCTGCTGAACTGCGCGAACGGGACGCTCGACCTCGACACCGGCGAGTTGAAGGCGCACGACCCGCGCGACCGGCTGACCAAGGTCTGCCGGGCCGCGTACGACCCCGACGCCCAGGCGGGCGAGTGGGGCCGGTTCCTGGCCCGTGTGCTGCCGGACGACGCCGTGCGGGAGTACCTGCAACGGGTGGTCGGGCAGGCCCTGTACGGGCGCGTGCGGGAGCACCTGTTCCCGGTGCTCATCGGTGAGGGTGCCAACGGCAAGAGCACGGCGTACGACGCGCTCAACCACGCGCTGGGTGACTACGCCGCCGTGATCGACCCGTCGTTGCTGATGGCCTCCGACAAGGGCCACCGCAATGCCGGACCCGAACTCATGGAACTGATGGGTGCGCGGCTGGTGGTCGGTTCGGAGACCGAGGAGGGCCGCAAGCTCGACGAACCGACGATGAAGCGGCTCACCGGCGGTGACGCCCTGACCGCGCGCCGGCTGTACCGCGAGCCGGTGACGTGGAAGCCCTCGCACCAGTTGGTCTACGTGACCAATCACCTGCCCAAGGTGAAGGGCAACGACGCTGCGACGTGGCGACGGCTGCGGGTGGTGCCGTTCGGCGTGGTGGTCCCGCCCGAGGAGCGCGACCCCGACCTGCCCATGCGCCTGGAGGCGGCCGCCGAGGCCGTCCTGGCGTGGGCCGTGGACGGCTGGCGTGACTACCAGAACGGCGGGATGCGTGAGCCGGCGTCCGTGGTGCGCGCGACCGACGACTACCGCAACGACTCCGACGCGGTGGGTCGCTTCGTAGCCGAGCGGTGCTACACCGCCCCCGGCGCGACGGCCACGACCCGCGAGCTGTACACCGCATGGCAGCCGTGGGCGCACTCCGAGGGTGCCGAGCCGATGTCAGAGAAGGCGTTCGGCAACGAACTGGACCGGCTCGGATTCCCGGCCAAGCGCCTAAAGAAGGGCATGACCCGGCAGGGCATCGGGCTGTACGCACAGGACGACCTCACCGCTGGGGGTGAGGGGTGGTGAAGGGTGGTGAAGGGTTTCCGCAAACTTCCTCGCGTGCGGGGGATAGGAAAAGTTACGGGGAACCCTGCACCTCCCTACACCCCTCGCTGAAAATCCGCACTATCAAGCGGATTGGGGATCGTCGCGTGATCCTCGACTCTGCCGGCCACGAGTGGACGGACACCGGCAGGTGGTGCGCGGTGTGCCGCTGGCCGCTGCACCGGCTGCACCCGCTCGACGACGACGTTCACCCGACCTGTCGTGGCGGTGAGGTGTCGTGACCGATCCCCGCGTGACTGCTCACGGCTTGCTCACGTTCGCGTTGCTCGACGCCCAGGGGCGCGGGCAGACGATCCCCTGCCACGGCCCCCGCGGCGAGTGGTGGACGAGCGAAGACGCCGACGAGCGCGAGGCCGCCGTGCACGGCTGCCAGTCGTGCACGGTGCTGGAGGCGTGCGCTGCTGCCGCCGACGACACCCGCGAGGCACACCACGTTTGGGGAGGGGAAGACCGGACCCGCCCCCTGCGAAACCGACCGACCAAGAAGGAGAGGACCCGATGACCGCCAACAAGACCAGCGCCCGACAGTCCGAGATGAAGGAGCACGACATGACCCAGAACACCGACACCGACGCCCAGAACACCACCGCCGACGAGAAGGGTGGGCGTCCGGTGCCCACCCCTGACACCACGACCGAGAACACCACCGAGGAGACCCCCACCACCGCCGAGGAGGCCCCCGAGGTGCAGACCGCCGAGGATGACGGCAACCCCAACGCTGAGGCCGCCAAGTACAGGCGCAAGCTGCGCGACGCTGAGGCCGAGCGTGACGCCCTGGCGGGGCGCGTGGAGGCCCTGCAGCGAGCCGAGGCCGAGCGAATGGCCGCCGAGCACATGTCCAAGCCGAACGCCTTGTGGGCGGCTGGCACCGACCTGGCCGACCTGCTGAACGAAGACGGGACGGTGGACGCGGAGCGTGTCTCCCAGGCCGCCTCTAAGGCGATCTCTGCGCTCGGACTCGTGCCGGTGCGCCGGGCACCCAAGCCGGACGCCGCCCAAGGGGTAAGCGCTCCCGTGCGAGGTCTCGGGGCGGCACACCAGATGGCGGCCACCATCGCCGGACGCCGCATGTAGTCAACGCGATATGATCGGCGGTGACGGGGGACGCAGCCCAGGTGGTTAGCTCTCCGTCACCGCCGCCCCTGAGGGGCGCCCCGGCAGGCCCGTGGCCGCCGCGAGGTTCAGACCATTCGCGCGCGCCCGGGCCTCTTGCGTACCCGGGACGCACTCCCAAGGAGGTTCCCCAATGGCATCGACCCTGACCACGCCCATTGCAGCCGAGGCATGGCGGCCCAACGTCGTCTCGAGCTTCAACCCCGACGACCTGCTGACAGAGGCACTCATCACCCGGTGCGCGACCCGTGCGGGAAGCGTGGAGGGCGACGCGCCCGCCGTGCTGGTGCCCTACGTCGCCAACGACCCCACCGCCGGTTTCGTGCCCGAAGGTGCCGAGATCGGCCTGTCCGACGTGGAGGCCGCCCAGGTGCAGATCACCACGGACAAGATCGCCGTCGTGACCCGCGTCTCCCGCGAGGTCGTGAGCCAGTCGGGGGCCGCCGAGCGCATGGCGAACTCGCTGCGCCGCTCGGTGATCGCCAAGGCTGACGCCGCGTTCCTCAACAACGCCACCGACCCGACCGGACTGCTGAACGTGTCCGGGATCGCCACCGCTGGCGACCTCGGCGGCGCGACCGAGCCGAACCTGTTCGCCGTGTACGACGCAGTAGCCGCGATCGAAGCGGACGGCGGGCAGGCGACGCACCTGCTGATGAACCCCAAGGACTGGGCCGCGCTGTCGCGCATCCCGTCCGGCACGGGCAGTAATGTGTCGGTGCTGGCCGGTCCCCACGAGGCCGCCGAGCGCACCCTGGCCGGTGTGCCGGTGATCGTGCACGCCGCTGTCGCCCAGGGCAAGGCGCTGATGCTGGACCGCTCGGAGGTGGTGGCCGCCTACGGGTCCATGCAGCTGGCCCGCAGTGAGGACGCGTTCTTCACCGCCGACTCGGTGGGCATCCGTGCGACCTGGCGCATCGGGTGGAGCATCGTGCGCCCCGCCCGGCTGCAGCTGCTGACCATCGGCGCTGAGTGACGGTAGGGGGTGACCGTGGGCAAGTACCTGGCAGCCGATGACCTGGCCGCGTTCGTGAGCATCGACCCGGCGCGGGCTGCGGCGATGATCGAGGACGCGGAGGCGCAGGCCGTGCTAGCCGCCCCCTGTCTCGCTGACCCGGGGTTCACGGCTGACCCGCAGCGAGTGGCGCTCGTGAAGTCCATCCTGCGTGGCGCCGTGCTGCGCTGGCATGACGCGGGGAGCGGGTCTGTGGTCCAGGAGACCACCGGCCCGTTCTCCCGCACCATCGACACCAAGACGGCCCGGCGCGGTATGTTCTGGCCGGACGAGATTGCCCAGCTGCGCGACCTGTGCGCGGCGTTCACGGGCGAGTCGGGCGACGGGCGCGCGTTCCAGCTGGACACGACGCCGAATGCAGGATGGCGCGCAGCACACACGGACCGCTGTCCGTTCACGTTCGGCGCAGAGCGCTGCACGTGCGGGGCGCTCTTGGCGACCTGAGCCGCCTCCAGCCTCATGGGGTGGGGAGGCACCCCCTACCCCATGAGGCCGCCGACCTACAACGGGCAGTCGGTTTACACACACCGAGCTGCTGTCCACAGCGGGGGATGGGCCGCTGGGTGCCTCTGGTGCCCGCTGTGGGCGCCGTTCACGCCCCGCGGGCCGGTTGCCTGCCCGGCCCGGTTCCCGTGGCCTGTCCGGGGACCGCCTGGCATTTCGTTACAGGCTCGGTGGTGGAAAAAACGCCGCTGAGGAGACGGGCTGTGAGGGGCACGCGCGGAGGCTCAGGGGGCGTGTTCGGCGCCCAGAGGGGCCACGAGGGGGCGTAGCGGGCACGCTGCGGGGCCATGTGGAATGAGTCGGGGAGAGAACTCGACTGCCCGAAGTAGGTCGGCGCGGGCAGGGGGAGGGGGACACCCCCCCAGCCCCTGCCCGCGCCGGCAGGCGAGGGCATGTCCACCAGGGCCATCGCAGGCGTGACTGGCACCCACCACGAGACCGTCTCCCAAGACGCCAGAGGTGTTACCCGAGGTAACACCTCACCTGCCCCGCGCCCCACCCCCACCACGGGACCGTGGCGCGAGACCTGCGAGGTGTCGCAAATGCGACACCTGCCCCGCGCCCCACCCCCACCGTGGACCGCACCACTGGCGAGGTGAGCGGCGGGGACTGGCCCGTGGTCTGCGCGTCGGTCACCACGTGACGGTGTTCCCGGTCGTGCGGATGAACCTCGCCCGCGTGTACCGCTCGACGTTGCCGCGCCGTGTCCCGCGCCCTTCCGGCGCGCTCACGAAGACGTGGACGCCGTGACCGGACACCGACCGCTCGATGAACACGATCCGCTCGGGGACCGTGGCGATGATCGCGCGTGCTTCGTCGTCGGTCACATGGTCCAGGTCGTAGCAACCCAGCCCGCCACCGAGCATGACGCCGTACCCGTCACCGGGGCCGTGTTGCACGTCGGCCAACGTGGCCCAGGTTGCCGGGTCGGTGCTCGATGCTGGCCGTCCGTTCACCTGCACGGGCCGTTTGCCGTCGGCGCGGGTCCACCTGCGCCCGCGCATGGCTGCCGGGAAGGGGCAGTTGTTGGCACGGTGCGCGGCCACGCGGCACCGGGTGGCGCAGTACAGGCGCGCACGTCCACGAGCTGCCGGGGCGGGCAGGGGGGTACCGCAGTGCTGGCAGGTGGTGGGGCGCATGGTCACGGTGTCTCCCAGGGTGCGGGCGGGTGGGTGGTCCTGCAAGGCCCGGACCCCTGCGGGGGCAGGGCTGTGGCGACCCCCCCCAACGAACCGACCTACCCTGTCCGCCCGGGCACGGCTTGTAGCCCACCGCCCTAGGGGCGGCAGGCTGCCGTCAAGCCCGGGGAGGCCGTGCACTGCCTGGCCCTAGGCCGCACCCGCCCGGTTGCGGGTGCTGAGGTCAATCACCGGGGGCGCTGGTTGGTTTGCCCGTTAGGGGCGCGCGGCTGGCCCTGTCCGTGCCGCGCCTAGTGCTGCACCTGTCAGGCGTCGTCGCGCATGTACGGGTGGTCCGAGGGCCGGTAACGCCAGTTCACGGCGGCCGGGTGCGGGCGCTGCGGGTCGCTGGCCATGTCGGCAGCAATGAGGAGCGAGGCAGCGAGGCTGCGCGCCTGCGCCGGGGTCAGTTCGTCGGCGGCGAGGTTGCCCAACAGCACGACCGAGCCGCGTGCGTCGTCGGTGCCGTCCAGGCGGGTCACTCGACCGACCGGCAGGTGCCCGTCCACGCCCCAGATGGTCACGTCCGCCTCGTGGGCGTACGCGCCGGTGCTGGCCGCGCGGGCGGCGTGCTGCGCCGGGGTGACGGCGCACCAGTCCGGGCAGTTGTAGGGGGCGGTCATGCGTCATCACCGGGCACGACGGCCCAGGCGGTCACGGCGGAGATGACCACGGCACCGAGGAGGTGCGCGAGGCCGGAGGTTGCTTCAAGGGTCGCTAGGATCGCGTCCACGGCAGGCTCCTATCCCTGTCGTCTGGCCCCGAGGTGTTCCAGCACCTGCGGGGCCGCCCCGTTAGTCGGGGATATTTCGCACTACAACGCTCCGACGGTGTACCTCAACTGGCGCAGATTCCGCGCAGTCGCACAGTGTTCAAGGCGTCCACAGTCCGGGACTACCTGGACTGAGGCCGCGCGGCCTCCACGCGCGAAGGGCGCCACCCGTGGGGTGGCGCCCTTCGCGCGTGCGGTCCGGGGGACGGTCCCGGTGGGTGCCCGGCTCAGGCGCCGGCCGATGCGGGGAAGAGCACCCGCTTGAGACGGTCGACGCCGCCCTCGGTGGCGTCGAGCGAGGCGACGACCTGTTCGCGCAGCGCGTCGGCCTCGGCCCGCTCGGCCTCCGGTCCGGCGCCGCCCTCGACCGGGCGGGCGTAGCGGGCGTCGTCCACCCGCTGCGCCAGCTCGTGCAGGGGACGGTCGTCCAGGCCCGGCCGCTGGGCCAGCAGGTGGGCCGCCTGGCCGTGCACGGTGTCCGCGGCGCGGGTGGTGATGCCGCGGTCCAGCAGGTCCAGACGCAGCACCTCCCAGGCCGCCGACCAGGGGGAGTCCTCGCGCTCGAGCACGCGGGCCCGTGCGCGGCGCGCCCGCCAGGGTTGCACCGCCAGCGCCAGGGCCACCAGCAGGAGCACGCCCAGGGCCGTGAGCACCCACTCGAGCCAGGCCGGGGCGCCGGTGGACGACTGGCCGGCGTCCTCCGAGGACGGCGAGGGGGAGGCCTCGTCGGAGGAGGACGACGGGGAGGGGGACGCCGAGGCGTCGGACGAACTCTCGCTCGGCGACGGCGAGGCCTCGCTGGGGGAGGGCGAGGTCGAGGGCAGCGTGCTCGGCGCGGCGGTCGGCTGGCTGTACTCCGGCGCCGCGGAGGCGCGGCTCGAGGGGGTCGGCTCGAAGCGGAGCCAGCCCACGCCCTCGAAGTACAGCTCCGGCCACGCGTGGGCGTCGTTGCGGCGGACCAGGCGTTCGGGGCCCACGTCGGACCCCCGGCCCAGCTGCTCGCCGGTCTCCTCACCCGGCAGCACGCCCATGGCCATGCGGGCCGGGATGCCCTGCTGCCGGGCCATCATGATCATCGTGGTCGCGTACTGGGTGCAGTAGCCGCGCCGCTCGCGCAGGAAGGCCTCCACCATCGACTCCCCGGCCTGCGGCTCGGCGGCGTCCAGCGAGTACCGGAAGTCGCCGTTGCGCAGCCAGGCCTGCATGGCGCGGGCCTTGTCCAGGGGGGCGGCCTGCGGGTCCACCGCCTCGGCGTTGGCCTCGCTCACGGCGGCCTGCAGCTCCTGCGGCACCTCCAGGCTGGCGGCGGTCACGTCGTCGGCGTTCTGGCCGCCGTCGGTGCGCAGCTTCTCCGGTACGCGCGGCTCCAGGACCGCGCCCTCGTAGCGCTGGGCCTCCTCGGCCACCCACACCGCGTCCGTGCGCGGGTCACCGGTGACGGCCACGGGGGAGCGCAGGTCCACCGGGAACGAGGGCGTGGCCAGGAAGGGCGGCCGGATGCCGGCGGCGGTCACCGCGAACTGCTCGGTGGAGCTCTTGAGCACGTCGGCCCAGTCCACCCGCGGCAGTTTGTCCGGCACGGTGCCCTGCACCGCCCGCGGGTCGCGCAGCACCTCGGCGGCCGCCCGGCCCTCCACGGGCTGCCATCGGTCGTCGGCGAACCGATCGGTGGCGGTGATCCGCAGCGGGCCCGGGTCGTCCGAGGAGCTGTGCCAGAGCACCACCGGGCGCTCGTCACCGCTGGTGAGGTCGGCACGCAGGTCCATGGACTCGGTGAAGTCCACCGTGGTCAGGGAGGTGTTCTCGGCCAGGCCGCGCCCGGAGAGCTGCTGGTCGCGCTGCGGCAGCGTCGCCGGCACCACCAGGGCGGCCGCCACGGCGGCGGCGGTGAGCACGACGGCCGTCGCCAGCAGCACGCCACGCCCCGGGGCGCCCGTCACGCCCTGGCCGCGGGCCGCGTCGTCGGCGGTCTCCGAGGAGCGGTGCAGGGCCAGCAGGGCGGTGAACAGCAGGGCCAGCACGAGGAACCACCACCACGGCTCGTGGGTGGTGCGGTTGGCGGCCAGGGTCACGAACACCAGCAGCGGTGCGATGGCGGCCACGAGCACCGAGCGGGCGGTGTGCACGGCGGAGTCGGTGAGCACGGTCACCAGCGCCACGAGCGCCAGCAGGCAGAAGGTGAGCGAGGGGTCGGCGGGCACCGGGGCCGAGGCCACGGCGAGCAGCTCGCCGGTGGCCCGCACGTGCTCGGCCACGGCGGTGGCCGTGGCGGGCGTGGGCAGCACGCCCAGGGCGAGGGTGCCGGCGAGCGTCCCGCGCAGCAGCCACACCAGGGCCACCAGCCCCTGGACCAGGCTGCCCAGCACGGCTGAGCCGGTGAGCAGGCGCACCACGGCCGAGGTGGCCACGAGCGCCAGCACGAGGCGCACCGTGGACCCCCACCACCCGCCGTCGGCGAAGAGGTGGGTGGCCGGCCAGAAGACCGTGAGCAGGAGCCCTGTCACGAGCAGTGCCGAGACCGGCTGCGTGCGCTCCCAGGGACGACCACGGCGGGGGGTGCCGGGGCGCGCGCCGTCGTGGGGTGCCCCGGCGGGGGAGTTCAGGGGGGAGCTCATCGGGTCTCACCTCGGGAGGTCGTGCGCGTCAGGAGGTCCACGGCGCGACGCACCTGGGCGTCGGCCGCGCGGGCCGCCTCGGCGCCCGGCGGGGTGCCGCCGGCGGCCGCGGCCGGCGCCGGGCCCCAGGTGGCCACGCGCCACCCGGCACGGCGCAGTCCGAAGACGGCGGTCTCGCGGCCGGAGGGGGCGTCGGTCACCAGCAGTGCGCTGCCGGTGTGGCGGGGGTGGCGGGCGGCCAGGTCGCCCAGGGCGGTGGTGGTGTCCCCGACGGTGAGCAGGAAGGGCACGCCGCCGCGGCGCGGTGCGGTCAGGGCGGCCTCGGTGAAGCCGGCCGGGCGCGAGCCCCGCGGGGCCACGCGCGCCAGGTGGGCCAGGGCCTCGGCGCGGGTGAGGTCGCGCTCGTGCAGGCGCTCCTGCCAGCCCGATGCGGTGAGCAGCCGGACGCGCAGCCCGGCGCGGGCCGTGGCCTCCACGAGGGTGGCGGCCACCCGGACCGCCCCCTCGAAGGCCGCCGGCCCCGGGCAGTCGCCACCGTCGGAGGCGGGCTCTCCCCACGCGGCGGCCTCGTCGAGCACCACGAGCACCCACGGCACGAGCTCCGTGTCGTCGTGGCGCACCATCAGCTCGCCGGCGCGGGCGGTGCTGCGCCAGTGCACGCGGCGCACGTCGTCGCCCCGGCCGTACTCGCGCACCGCCGTGGCGTCCAGGGAGTCGGAGGTGGGACGGGCGCTGAGGGTCCGTTGGGCAGCGTCCTGCACGAGGCGCCGGACCCGCGTCGCCGGGTAGTCGACCGCCCGCGGCAGCACGTCCACCGCCAGCGCCTCGCCGGACCGGGTGAGCGCCTGGCGGGTCAGGCCGAAGGGGTCGGAGCGGTCGAGCAGGACCGGTCCCAGCTCGAAGCGGCCCCGGGCCCCCGCCCGCAGGTCCACGGTGCGCTGCGTCGCCCGGGGGCCCACCACCATCGTCCCCAGCTCCACCGGCTCGCCCCAGGTGGGGTGCAGCGGCAGGTGCGCCACCACCGGCGGGGACGGCAGGGGAGAGGTGGACCGGGTGGCCACCTGCACCTGCACCGCGTCACCCGCCCGCGGTGCCGCCGGCTCGGTCGACAGGTCGGAGTGGGTGGTCCGGGCCGCGCCCAGCCCGAGCAGCCAGGTGAGCAGCGGCAGCACCACCAGCAGCACGCCGAGGCGGCTGAGGTCGCCCAGGGCGAAGTACTGCCCCGTGCCCACCAGCACGAGGCCCGAGAACACCAGCACCCACCCGCGCAGGGTGAACCCGGGCAGGCGGCGGGAGGACACGGAGGCCATCAGGGGGCGACCGGGATCACGCGGTGCGGTGCACGGGCACCTGGGCGAGCACCTGGCGGACCACGTCCCGGGCGTCCACGTCGTGCTCCACGATGAGGCGGTGCGGCAGGGTCCACGGGGCCACGCGCTGCACGTCGTCCGGGGTCACGGCCTCGCGCCCCTGAAGGGCCGCGTGGGCGGCCGCGGTGCGCAGCAGGTGCAGCGAGGAGCGCGGGGAGGCGCCGAGCACCACGTCGGGGGTGCTGCGGGTGGCGTGCACCAGGTCCACCACGTAACCGCGCAGGGCGGCTGAGGCGTGCACGCGCCGCGCGGCGGCCACGAGCGACTGCAGGTCGGCCACGCTCATCACCGGGCGCAGCCGCGCCAGCGGGTCGTCGCCGACCTGCTCGTCCAGCATCGCGATCTCGGCCTCCCGCGAGGGGTAGCCCAGGGAGGTCTCGCACGCGAAGCGGTCGCGCTGGGCCTCCGGCAGGGCGTAGGTGCCCTCCATCTCCACCGGGTTCTGCGTGGCCATCACGAGGAAGGGCTCGGGCAGCGGGCGGGTGGCCCCGTCGACGGTCACGGTGTGCTCGGCCATCGCCTCCAGGAGGGCCGACTGGGTCTTGGGCGAGGCGCGGTTGATCTCGTCGGCGATGACGACGTTGGCGAAGACGGGCCCGGGGTGGAACTGGAACTCGCCCCGGTCGGCGTGCCAGACGCTCACGCCGGTGACGTCGCCGGGCAACAGGTCGGGCGTGAACTGGATGCGGCCCACGGTGCCGCCGCTGGCGGTGGCCAGGGCGCGGGCGAGGGTGGTCTTGCCGACGCCGGGCACGTCGTGGAGCAGCAGGTGCCCCCCGGACAGCAGGGTCACCAGGACGGTGTCGAGCACCTCGTCGTCGAGGTGGACCACCGAGGAGACGGCGCGGCGCAGGGCCTCGGCGCCGGAGCGCACGTCGGCGGCCGAGCGGGGCGGGATGTGGGTCGACATGCGCACATGGTGCCGTACGGGCGCGCGCTGGGGGGTGCTCCACACCTCCTCCACTTTCCTCCACCACCGCGCTCCACGGGGCAGGATCTGGCCTGTTCTCGTGGGGGTGTGGCGCCGGGGTCGAGGCTGGACGCGCCGGGGTGCCCGTGGGTCCGGCGCGTGGATTTCGCACTATGTCGCCGATGTCGTGGGGCGGGGGGGAGTGGGGGAGCGGAGGGGGTTCGTGGTGGAGCAAAGTGGAGTACGCTGGAGGTGCCCATTGATGACGCCGTCGTGACCGGCGACCGAGCGCGCCTGACCAGGAGACGAGGTGAGCCGTCCATGTTCCTCGGGACGTACACGCCTCGCCTCGACGAGAAGGGCCGGCTCTTCCTGCCGGCCAAGTACCGGGACAAGCTCGCCCACGGCCTGGTGGTCACGCGCGGGCAGGAGCGGTGCCTCTACGTCTTCCCGATGGCGGAGTTCGAGCGACTGGCCACGGCCATGCAGTCCACCCCGGTGAGCAGCAAGGCCGTCCGCGACTTCCAGCGCGTGTTCCTCTCGGGTGCCTCCGACGAGGTGCCCGACAAGCAGGGGCGCGTGGTCATCCCGCCGGCGCTGCGTGAGTACGCGGGGCTCTCCCGCGACTGCACGGTCATCGGGACGGGCAACCGGGCCGAGATCTGGGACACCGCGGCCTGGGAGGAGTACCTGGAGAAGACCGAGCAGGCCTTCTCCGAGCAGTCCGAGGAGGTGGTGCCCGGTCTGCTGTGACGTCCTGCCGCGCCGGCCCCTGCCGCGCCGCCCCCGGCACACCTTCCCCGGTGCCGGGAGCAGCCGGCCGGGACCAGCTCGGCAGGGCCCACCGCCCACCACCGCGCACCACCTGCCCCACACCGCCCCACCGGACCGACCGACCGCCACGACCCCGCCGCATCACCCCGCACCACCCGACCAGCACCGCCCCACCGGGGAGGAGGACCGATGACCGCCGAGAAGCCCACGCACACCCGCCACGTGCCGGTGATGCTGCCGCGCATCCTCGACCTCCTGGCCCCGGCCCTGGAGGCGGCGGACCGGCCGGTGCACCTCGACGGGACGCTCGGCATGGGTGGCCACGCCGAGGCGGTGCTGGAGCGCTTCGAGCACGTGCGGGTCGTCGGCATCGACCGCGACCCGCAGGCCATCGCGCTGGCCTCCGAGCGCCTGGCCCGCTTCGGCGACCGCTTCGTGGCCCACCACGGCACCTACGACGAGGTGCCCGAGGCCCTGGCCCTGCACGGCGTGGACGCGGCCGAATCGATGCTCTTCGACCTCGGGGTGTCCTCCCTGCAGCTCGACGAGGTGGACCGCGGGTTCTCCTACGCCCGCAACGCCCCGTTGGACATGCGCATGAACCCCACCGTGGGCGCCTCGGCCGCCGACGTGCTCAACACCTACGAGCACGGGGAGCTGGCCCGTGTGCTCAAGGAGTACGGCGAGGAGCGCTTCGCCGGCAGGGTCGCCAGCGCCGTGCTCCGGGAGCGCGAGGTGGAGCCGTTCACCGACTCCGCCCGTCTCGTGGAGCTGCTGGAGCGCACCGTGCCGGCCGCCTCCCAGCGCACCGGGGGGCACCCGGCCAAGCGCACCTTCCAGGCCCTGCGCATCGAGGTGAACAGCGAGTTGTCCATCTGGGCCACCACCGTGCACCGCGCGCTGGACCACCTGGCCGTGGGTGGTCGCCTGGCGGTGCTCTCCTACCACTCGCTGGAGGACCGTCTCACCAAGCAGGCCCTTGCCGCCGGGGCCACCTCCAGCGCGCCGCCCGACCTGCCCGTGGAGCTGCCCGAGCATGCGCCCTGGCTGCGCCTGGTGACCCGTGGCGCCGAGCAGCCCGACGAGGCCGAGCGCGCCGCCAACCGCCGTTCCAGCTCCGCCCGCCTGCGCGTGGCAGAGCGCACCCGTACCGCCGACCGCCCGTCCCGGAGGGAGAACCGATGACCACCGCACCGTGGAGCGGCCCCCGAGGCCTGCGAGGACGGTCCCTGCCCGGCACCGACGCGCTGCGTCCCGCCGCGTGGGGTCGCGCCGTCGGGGCCGCCGCGGGTACGGGTGTGCGGACCGCGCGGGGCTACGTCACCTCCTGCTCGCGCAAGGTCTTTGCCGTGCTCTGCGCCGTCCTCGTGCTGCTGGCGATGGTGGCCGCGCTGCTGCTCAACACCGCCCGCGGGGCCGGGGCCTTCCAGCTGGCTGAGGCCGAGAGCTCGCAGCGACAGGCCGCCGAGACCCGCCTGGCCCTCGAGGCGCAGGTGGACGAGATGAACTCCCCGGAGCAGGTCTCGCGCCGCGCCGAGGACCTGGGCATGGTGCCGGCTGGCACGATGGGGTACGTCGACCCGGCCTCCGGGAGCGTCGTCGGCGAGGCCGAGGTGGCCGAGGCCGCACCCACGAAGGAGGACGCCTCGAAGGACTCCGCCAAGGGCAAGGACCCGGCCCGCGGCGAGGGGGCCGGCAAGGACTCCGAGGACGAGGGCGCCGCCCGGGGCAAGGGCCCGAAGGACGCGGCGAAGCCCTCGTCGAAGACCGCGGACCGCCACTGACCACCCCGGAGGGAGCACGGATGGCCACCACCCTCCGTCGCCGCCGCGCGCGACGCCGGACCAGCAGCGCCGCACCGGGCCACCCGGTGCGGCGCGCGCGGGTCATGCTCGTGGCGGCCGCCTTCGTGCTCACCCTCTTCGTCGGCCAGCTGTTCCGCCTCCAGGCCCTGGACGGGCCGGCGCTGGCGCAGACGGCCCTGTCCTCGCGCATGGTCACCGAGCGCGTCCCGGCCCTCCGGGGGTCGGTCGTGGACGACGGCGGCACCGTGCTGGCACGCAGCGTGCCCACCCGCCACGTCACCGCCGACCCGGAGCTGCTGCGCAACTACGACGGCAGCCCGAAGCGCGGCATCGCCCCCGGCTCGAAGGGCGCCGCCGAGGCCCTGGCCCGGGAGCTCGGGCTCGACCAGGCGGAGGCGCGCGAGCTGCGCCGCGCCATCGACGAGGCGCCGGGCCGCTTCCTCTACGTGGCCAAGGACGTCACCCCCTCGGACTGGCGCGCCGTCGACGACCTGCGCCTGCCGGGCGTGCGGTCCGAGCCCTCCAGCGTGCGCACCTACCCGCTCGGCTCCACCTCCGCGCCCCTCATCGGCTGGGTGAACTCCCAGCAGGTCGGGTCCGGTGGCGTCGAGGCGATGCAGGAGAAGACGCTCGCCGGCACCCCGGGCACCCTGGCCTACCAGCGGTCGGCCGCCGGGGGACGCATCGCGACCACGGCGATGGACATCAGCGAGGCCCAGCCCGGCCGCGACGTGCAGCTGACCATCGACTCCGACATCCAGTTCAAGGCCGAGCAGCTGCTGGCCGAGCAGGTGCGGAAGATGGGCGGCATCTCCGGCACGGCCATCGTGCAGCGCACCGACGGTGACGTGCTGGCCGCCGCGTCCTACCCGGGATTCGACCCCACGGGCCGTGTCAAGGACCCCACCGAGCGCAACAACCCGATCTTCACCGAGGTGTTCGAGCCCGGCTCCACCGGCAAGGTCGTCACCGCCTCGGCGGCCCTGGAGGAGGGCCTCGTGGCGCCGGAGACCAAGCTCGTGGTGCCCAACCGGCTGCCGCGCTCGGACAAGAAGTTCAAGGACTCCCACGACTACGGCACCCGCTACCTGACCTTCGCCGGCGTGCTGGCCACCTCGTCCAACATCGGCACGATCATGGCCGGCGAGGAGCTGGGGCGCGACCGCCTGCACGACTACCTGAGCGCCTTCGGCATGGGGCGCTCCTCCGGCCTGGGCTTCCCCGGTGAGTCCGCCGGCATCCTCGCGCCGCCGGAGAAGTGGAGCGACACGCAGTACTACACGGCGATGTTCGGACAGGGCGTCTCCGGCACGGCCATCCAGCAGAACACCGTCTTCCAGACCCTCGCCAACGGCGGGGTGCGCGTGGCGCCGCGCCTGGTGCGTGCCACCCGGGAGCAGGACGGGCCGTGGGAGGAGACACCGAAGGACGCCGGCGAGCGCGTGGTGAGCCAGCGCACCGCCGACGAGATGACCCGCATGCTCACCGCGGTGCCCACCCAGGAGGGCACCGCCCCGCAGGCCGCCGTGCCCGGCTACGCCGTGGCGGGCAAGACCTCCACCGCCCAGCGCTACGACCCCGAGAAGGGTCGCTACGACGGCGTGACCGCCTCCTTCGCCGGGTACGCCCCCGCCGACGACCCGCAGCTGGTGGTCTCGGTGACCGTGCAGAAGCCCGAGGTCGCGCCCTGGGGTGGCGTGGTGGCCGGCCCCGTCTTCTCCGACCTCATGGGCTTCGCCCTGCGCCACGAGGGGGTGGCCCCCTCGGCCGAGCGGGCCGAGCACCCGCCGCTGACCTTCGACCCCCGCGAGCTGGTGGAGCGCGCGCCCAGGGGTGGCGACGGCGGCTCGTCCGGCGCCACGCCCTCCGACGCCCCCTCGACCGGTACCACCCCCTCCCCGGGTGCACCCGCCACCGGCTCGGGGGAGAATGCACCGACCGCCCCCTCCGACCCCCAGGAGCAGACCCCGTGATCCCGCTGACCTCCCGACAGCTCGCGCAGGTCGTCGACGGAACGCTGGTGGGCGATGCCGACCGCGTCGTCGACGGCGGCGTGGTCACCGACTCCCGCCTCGCCGGCCCGGGGTCGCTGTACGTGGCCCGGCGGGGGGAGAACGCCGACGGGCACGACTTCGTGGAGGGCGCCCTGGCCCACGGGGCGGTGCTGACCCTCGCCGAGCGCGAGGTGCCCGGCGACCACGTGCTCGTGGCCGACACCCAGGAGGCCTTCGTGCGCCTCGCCCGGTGGATGGTGGACGAGCTGCCCGACCTGCAGGTGGTGGCCGTCACCGGCTCCTCCGGCAAGACCTCCACCAAGGACCTGCTCGGCCAGGTGCTCGCCGAGGCGGGGGAGACCATCGCCCCCATCGAGTCGTACAACTCCGAGGTGGGCGTGCCGCTCACCGTCTGCCGGCTCGAGCCCACCACGCAGTACCTCGTGGCCGAGATGGGTGCCTCCGGGCCCGGCCACATCGCGTACCTGACCGCCGTCGTGCCGCCCCGGGTGGGCATCGTGCTCAACGTGGGCTCGGCCCACATCGGGGGCTTCGGGTCCCAGCAGGGCATCGCCGACACCAAGGCCGCCATCGTGGAGGACCTGCCCGCCGACGGCCTGGCCGTGCTCAACGCCGACGACCCGCTGGTGGCCGCGATGGCGCAGCGCGTCCGCTCCGGTGCCGTGCAGACCTTCTCCCTGGACCCCGAGCGCGCGGCCGCCGACGAGTCGGTGACCGCCTGGGCCGAGGGGCTCGAGCTCGACGAGGCCGGCCGGGCCCGCTTCACCGTCGCGCTGCGCCCCGCAGCGGGCGACCCGCAGGCCGTGGAGCGCCACGCCGTGCACCTGCGCGTCCGCGGGGCCCACATGGCCGCCAACGCGCTGGCCGTGCTGCTGGCCGTGCGCCACGTGGGCGTGCCCGTGGCCGATGCCGTGGCCGCCCTGGGCCGTGCCGAGGCCGTGAGCCGTTGGCGCATGGAGGTCACCGACCGCCCCGACGGCGTGATGGTCATCAACGACGGCTACAACGCCAACCCGGAGTCGATGCGGGCCGCCCTCACCGCCCTGGGTGACATGGCCCACGGCCGCCGCACCTGGGCCGTGCTGGCCGGCATGCTCGAGCTGGGGGAGGCCTCCGAGGCCCGCCACCGCGAGCTGGGGCGCGCGGCGGCCGAGCGCGGCATCGACGTGGTGGTGGTCGTGGGCGACACGGCCCGCCCGGTTGCCGACGGAGTCCACGACTTCACCGCCGACACAGGGCAGGATGGCCCCGAGGTCGTCATCGCCACGGATTCGCAGGAGGCTCGCACCATGCTGGAGGAACGACTGCGTCCCGGGGACGTCGTGTTGTTCAAGTCCTCCCGTGACTCCGGCATGCGCGTGCTGGGCGACCAGGTGGCGGGGGTCGTCGCGTGATCGGCGTCGTCGTCGGCGCCGGGGTGGCCCTGCTGGTCGTGCTGCTGGGCATGCCCACCTTCATCCGCTACCTGCAGGCCAAGCGCTACGGCCAGTACATCCGTGACGACGGGCCCACCTCGCACAACGTCAAGCTGGGCACGCCCACCATGGGCGGCTTCGTCATCCTCGCCGGCGTGGTGGCCGGCTGGGCGTCGGCCCACCTCGCCCTGTGGGAACTGCCCACCTGGTCGAGCTGGCTCATCATGCTGCTGATGCTGGGCATCGGCGCCGTGGGCTTCCTCGACGACTTCACCAAGATCGCCCGCAAGCACAACCTCGGCCTCACGGCCAAGCAGAAGCTGCTCGGGCAGTTCGGCGTGGCCACCGCCTTCGCCGTGCTGGCCCTCACCCGCGAGGACCAGTTCGGCCAGACCCCGGCCAGCACCGCCATCTCGTGGGCGCGCGACACCCCGCTGGACCTCGCGGGCCTCGGCGGCGTGGTCGGCGCGGTGCTCTTCGTGCTCTGGGCCAACCTCGTCATCGGCGGCATGTCCAACGGCACCAACCTCACCGACGGGCTCGACGGCCTGCTCACGGGCCTGGCCGCCATCGTCTTCGCCGCCTACACGCTCATCACCTTCTTCCAGTTCTCGCAGCACTGCGGCACGCACGCCATCGAGGGCTGCTACGAGGTGCGCGACCCGCTGGACCTGGCGATCATCTGCGCGAGCATCGCCGGCGCCTGCATCGGCTTCCTGTGGTGGAACGCCTCCCCGGCCAAGATCTTCATGGGCGACACCGGGTCGCTGGCCATCGGCGCCGCGCTGGCCGGCGTGGCCATCCTGAGCCGCACCGAGCTGCTCGTCGTGGTGCTCGGCGGCGTGTTCGTCATGGAGACGCTCTCGGTGATGATCCAGGTGACCTCGTTCAAGTCCACCGGCAAGCGCGTGTTCAAGATGACCCCCATCCACCACCACTTCGAGCTGCTGGGGTGGCCGGAGGTCAACGTCGTGATCCGCTTCTGGATCCTCGGCGGACTGTTCGTCGGCGCCGGACTGGCGCTCTTCTACACCGATTGGCTGGTGCGCTGATGCCGCGGCTGGTGCCGACCGAGACGGACTTCACCAGCCCGGAGCCGCGCGGTGGTTCCCTGACCAGCCGGGAGGCCGACTGGTCCGGGCTGCGCGTGCTCGTGGTGGGGCTGGGGCTCAGCGGGTTCGCTGCCGCCGACGCGCTGCTCGAGCAGGGTGCGTCCGTGCTCGCCGTGGAGGGCCAGGAGCCCGCCGAGGGGAGCGATCTCGCCGAGCGGGTGCGGCTGCTGGAGATCCTCGGGGCCGAGCTGGCCACCGGTGAGGCGGGCCGGCCGTGGTTCGCCCGGGGCGGGGGTGCCCAGGAGGCCTGCGCCGCGATGCTGGAGCAGGCCGGCACCGAGGTGGTCGTCACCTCGCCGGGCCTGCGCCCGGACACCCCACTGCTGGCCGCGGCCCGCGCTGCCGGTCTGCCGGTGTGGAGCGAGGTGGAGCTCGCCTGGCGGATGCGCCCCGCCGAGGGTGCCGCCCCGTGGCTGTGCGTCACCGGCACCAACGGCAAGACCACCGTGGTGCGCATGCTCACCGCCATGCTGCGGGCCAACGGTGAGGAGGCCGTGGCCGCCGGCAACGTGGGCAAGCCCATCATGGAGGCCATCCTCGACCCGACGCGCCACGGCGCCATCGCGGTGGAGCTCAGCAGCTTCCAGCTGCACCACACGTGGACGGTCTCCCCGCAGGCCTCGGTGGTGCTCAACATCGCCCCCGACCACGTGGACTGGCACGGCTCGCTGGAGGCCTACGCCGGCGACAAGGGCCGCATCCACCACAACACGCAGGTGGCCGCGGTCTACAACGCCCAGGACGAGGTGACCCGCGCCCTGGTGGAGCAGGCCGACGTGGTGGAGGGCTGCCGTGCGGTGGCCTTCTCCGTGGGCACCCCCGGGCTCAGCGAGCTGGGCCTGGTGGAGGACGTGATGGCCGACCGCGCCTTCACCGCCGACCGCGCCACCACCGCCCTGGAGCTGGGCACCCTGGAGGACCTCACCCGCGACGGCGTGCCGCCGGCCCCGCACCTGGTGGCCAACGCGCTGGCCGCCGCAGCCCTGGCCCGCGCCCACGGTGTGCCGCCGGCCGCCGTCCGGGAGGGGCTGCGCGCCTTCCGCGCCGACCCGCACCGCATGGAGACCGTGCTCGTGGCCGAGGGCGTCACCTGGGTGGACGACTCCAAGGCCACCAACCCGCACGCCGCCGCCGCGGCGCTCACGGCCTCGTCCAGCATCGTCTGGGTGGCCGGGGGAGACCTCAAGGGTGCCGACGTGGACGGGCTGGTGGCCGACGTGGCCGACCGTCTCAAGGCCGTGGTGGTGCTGGGCAAGGACGCCGACGCCGTCGCCGGCGCCGTGGCCCGCCACGCCCCGCAGGTGCCGGTGGACCGGGTGACCGGCACCGAGCCGGAGCAGGCCATGGCCGATGCGGTGTCCGCCGCCTCCGCGCGCGCCGGAGTCGGCGACCTCGTGCTGCTCTCGCCCGCCGCGGCCTCCATCGACATGTTCTCCGACTACGGCCAGCGCGGCGACCTGTTCGCCCGCGAGGTGCGCCGCCTGCACGGCGGGGACGGGCAGGTCCCCCTCGATGGCTGAGGGCGCCCACCCGTTCGACGCGGGGCGCCGCCAGGCCCTCAAGGAGTGGCTCGACCGTCCCGTGACCGTGGCCCGCCTGGCCGTGCTGGCACCGCTGGCGCTGCTCGTCATCGGCCTGGTGATGGTGTTCTCCGCCTCGTCGGTGTCGGCCTACACCGAGAGCGGGTCGGTCTACGCCGAGCTCGTCAAGCAGGCCACCTTCGCCGGCCTCGGACTGGTGGGGGCCACCGTGCTCGCGCTGCTGCCCGTGGCCTGGCTCCGCCGCCTGGCCTTCCCGGCCCTGGTGGGCACGGGGGCCCTGCAGGTACTGGTGTTCACGCCGCTGGGCGTGGCGGCCAAGGGCAACCGCAACTGGATCATGATCGGCGGCCAGACGATGCAGCCCTCGGAGCTGCTCAAGCTTGGGCTGGTGCTCGGCGGTGCCTTCCTGCTCGCCCACAAGGTGCCCCGCCTGCGCGAGCTGCTCCACCTCGTGGTGCCCTTCGTGGTGCCGGTGGTGGCGGGCTGCCTGGGGCTGGTGCTCGCCGGCCGCGACCTCGGGTCCGCGCTGGTGCTGCTGGCCATCGCGGTGGGCATGCTGTGGGTGGCCGGGGTGTCCCTGGTGTGGATGGGGGGAGGCCTCGCCGCGGCCGCCCTGCTGGCGGTGGTCCTCGCGGTCACCTCGCCCAACCGCATGGCCCGCATCGCGGTGTGGCTCAACGACTGCTCCAGCGCCCAGCAGGAGAACTGCTACCAGAAGGTGCACGGCGAGTACGCCCTGGCCGACGGCGGCTGGTGGGGCGTCGGTCTGGGGGCCAGCCGCGAGAAGTGGTTCTACCTGCCCGAGCCGCACAACGACTTCATCTTCGCCGTCATCGGTGAGGAGCTGGGCATGCTCGGTGCCTGCCTGGTGATCGGGCTGTTCGCCGTCATCGGGTACGTCTGCTACCGCGTCATCGCCGGCACGCGCGACACCTTCGTGCGCATCGCGACGGCCGGCATCATGGCCTGGCTGCTCGGCCAGGCGATGGTGAACATCGGCTCGGTCATCGGCCTGCTGCCCATCATCGGGGTGCCGCTGCCGCTGGTCTCCTCCGGTGGCTCGGCGCTCGTGGCGGCGCTCTGCGCAGTGGGGGTGCTCGTGGCCTTCGCCCGCGACCAGGTGCCGGGCGCCCGCCGCCTCGGTGCCCCGGCCCGCCGCGGCCCCGGCGGGCCGGCCGCGCGTCGTCCCGCCCCGGCCCGGGCCGCGGCGTCGGCCTCCTCCCGCCGGTCCACGCCGCGCCGTGCCCCGCGCGGTACCCCGGCGCGCCCCGGGCGCCGCACCGCGCCGGGCACCCGGTCGGTGCGCGGCCCACGGCGCCGGCCCTGAAAGACTCGTCCCGGTACACCCCGCCGGGCCCCGTGGCCCGGTCCGTCAGCTGCTCCAGGAGGCACCCCATGACCCCTGTGACCTCGGTCGTCCTCGCCGGTGGCGGGTCGGCGGGCCACGTCTCGCCGCTCGTCGCCACCGCCGACGCGCTGCGTCGGCACCACCCGGACGTGCGCATCACCTGCGTCGGCACTGCCGAGGGCCTGGAGGCCCGGCTCGTGCCCGAGCGGGGGTACACGCTGCGCACCATCCCCAAGGTGCCCTTCCCACGTCGCCCCGGGGTTGCGATGCTGCGTCTGCCCGGTGCGCTGAAGGCCGCGGTCGACGCCGCGGGCCGGGTCATCGACGAGGCCGGCGCCCAGGTGGTGGTCGGCTTCGGCGGGTACGTCTCCACGCCGGTCTACCTCGCGGCGCGCAACCGGCGGGTGCCCATCGTCATCCACGAGCAGAACTCCGTGCCCGGACTGGCCAACAAGCTGGGGGCGCGCCTGACGCCCTACGTGGCCACCACCTTCAGCCAGACCCGCCTGCGCGGCTCGCGCCTGCTGGGCATGCCGCTGCGGGCGGAGATCACGGGCCTGGACCGCGCGGCCTCCCGGGCCGAGGCGCTGGCGGAGTTCGGCCTGGCCGACCACCGGCCCACCGTGCTGGTGACCGGCGGCTCGCTGGGAGCGGCGCAGCTCAACGAGTCCTTCGCCTCCTCGGCCGACGCGCTGCTGTCCGCCGGCGTGCAGGTGCTGCACCTCACCGGTGCGGGCAAGGTGCCGGCCGCGCTGGCCGACCGCCCCGTGGCCGCCGACGGCCCGCGCTACGTGGTGCGCGAGTACTGCGACCGCATGGACCTGGCCTACGCCGCGGCCGACCTGGTGGTCTGCCGGGCCGGGGCCAACACGGTCACCGAGGTGACCACCGTGGGCCTGCCCGCGGTGTACGTGCCGCTGCCCATCGGCAACGGGGAGCAGCGCCGCAACGCCACGGACGTGGTGAACGAGGGCGGCGGTGTGGTGGTGGACAACGACGCCGTGACGCCGCAGTGGGTCACCGGCGAGCTCACCCGCCTGGCCCTGGACGCCCCGCGCCTGGAGGCGATGGCACGTGCCGCGGCCTCGCTCGGGTCGGCCACCGCCGCCGACGACATGGTGCGCCTGGTCGAGGAGGCCGTGCGATGAGCCTGCAGGACACCGCCGGAGACACGGGTCTCCCGGCGGGAGGCACCGTGGCCGGCGTGCCCACCCGCTTCGACTTCCGCGCCGAGCTGCCCTCGCTCGACCGGTGGCGCCGCATCCACCTGCTCAACGTGGCCGGCTCGGGGGTCTCGCGCGTGGCGCGGCTGCTCGCCGCGCGCGGGGTGCAGGTGAGCGGCTCGGACCCGGCCGACCTGCCGGTCATGGCCGCCCTCCGGGCCGACGGCATCGACGCGCAGGTGGGCTGGGACCCGGCCCGCCTGGAGGGCGTGGGCGCCGTCGTGGTCTCCAGCGCCACCAAGGAGGACGTGCCGGAGCTCGCCGAGGCACGTCGTCGCGGCCTGCCGGTGCTCCACCAGGCGCAGGCGCTGGCCCTCGCCACGCAGGGGCGGCGCCGGGTGGTGGTGGCCGGGGCCAACGGCAAGACCTCCACCTCGGCGATGGTGGCCTGGACGCTGCGTTCGGTGGGCACCGACTGCGGGTACGCGGTGGGCGCCGACCTCGTGGACAGCGGCCGCAACGCGGCGGTCGGCACCGCGCCGGAGTTCGTCATCGAGGGGGACGAGTCCGATGGCTCCTTCCTCGGCTACCGGCCCGAGGTGGCGGTGCTCACCAACGTGCGCCCGGACCACCTCGACCTCTACGGCGACTTCGAGACCGTGCAGCGGGCCTACGACGAGTTCCTCGACACCGTCCCCGACGGCGGGGTGCTCGTGGCCTGCGCCGATGACCCCGGTGCGCGGGCCGCGGCGGACCGGCAGCGGGGACGCCTGCGCGTGCTCACCTACGGCTTCGAGGGGGACGGCACCACCGTGCCGGACCTGCACCTCGTGGACCCCTCGCACCGGGGGATGGCCTGGGAGTCCACGCTGCGAGACGGGATCTCGGGTCGAACCCTTGATCTGAGGGTGAAGGTTCCCGGGTTGCACAACCTGCTCAACGCGACGGCCGCCTACGCCGTGGCCGTGCACGCCACGCTCGAGGCCCCTGAGGGTGGGGCTGGACCCGAGGTCGAGGCTGCTGCCCTGGCGGGTCTGGCGGGCTTCGCCGGGGCCAAGCGACGCTTCCAGGTGCGTGGAGAGGCCGATGGCGTCCTCGTGGTGGACGACTACGCCCACAACGCGGACAAGGTGGATGCGGTGGTCCGCACCGGTGCGGCGCTGGCCCACGAGGCCGGCCACCGGGTGCTCGTGGCCTTCCAGCCCCACCTGTACTCCCGCACCCGCGACTTCGCCGCGGGCTTCGCCGCCGGGCTGGACGCCGCCGACGAGGTGCTCCTGCTGCCGGTGTTCGGCGCCCGGGAGGAGCCCCTGGAGGGCGTGACGAGCGCGCTCGTGGGCGACCGGCTCACCACCTCGTGGCGCGCGGTCGACTCGCTCGAGGAGCTGCCCCAGGCCGTGGCCGCGCTGGCCCGCCCCGGGGACCTCGTGCTCCTCGTGGGGGCCGGCAGCATCACCACCGCCGGGGAGGGCGTGCTCACCGCCCTGCAGCAGCGCCGGTGAGCCGCCCCGGTACGCGCCAGCGTCGGGTGGTGCGCCCCGAGCCCGGTGCCCGCCAGCGGTCCCCCCTGTGGTGGGTGGTGCCGCTCGTGTTGGCCGTCCTGCTGGCGCTCGGGGCCTGGGTGGCCTACGGCTCGGGCTGGTGGGTGGTGCGCGAGGTGCGCGTGCAGGTGGACGCGCCGCAGAGCACGGCCCCGTGGGCCGAGGAGGTCGCCTCGGCCCAAGAGGTCCAGCGCGCCTCGGGCCTGCGCTCGGGGGACCGCGTCGTGGACCTGCCGCGGGAGCGGGCCCAGCGGTCGGTGGAGGAGCTGCCCGGGGTGGACTCCGCCGAGGTGGGGCGCGGCCTCACCGGCACCGTGCGCATCACGGTGCACCTCGAGGAGGCCGTGGCCCGGACCTCCTCCGGTGGTGACCAGGTGGTGCTCGACGCCGACGGCCGGGAGATCGCGCGCCTGTCCGGCGACGGGGGCGAGGACGCCGCGGCGCTGCCCGAGGTGGTGCCGGCCCCCGGGGTCCCCGCGGGGGAGCGCGCCGAGGCGCTGGCCCGGTCGCTGCCGACCCTGCACCTGCTCTCGGGCGAGACCCGCGACCAGGTGCGGGAGTACCGGGTGGCCCCCGAGGGGCTGTCCACGGTGCTGCCCGACAGCTACCTCGTGCGCTGGGGCCACGTCACCGACGCCGCCGACCTGGCCACCCGGGAGAAGGCCGTGCGGGCGCTGCTGGCCGAGCAGCCGCCCGCGCCCGGGGCCACGCTGGACGCCACGGCAGCGGGCTCCGTCGTGGTCACCGAGTGACCGGGTGCGAGGTGCAGCGGAGGCGTGACCCTCAACTGCACCATGAGAGTGGCACGAGACCGGGTCGCGACATACTGTGACGCCATCACCCGGGGACGGGTGTCGACCGCGTACAGTGCTCCGCACGGTGTTCGACGACCCACGTCCCGTGCGGTGGGGAGTACCTCACCGTGAAGTAGAAGGTTGATCCGCTCCGCCGGTCCGGATCTCCGTCCACCCGGTAGCCGCCGCGGCGCCCGACTCAGGAAAGGCCACACCTCCATGGCAAACCCGCAGAACTACCTCGCCGTGATCAAGGTCGTCGGTATCGGCGGCGGTGGTGTCAACGCCATCAACCGGATGATCGAGGTGGGTCTCAAGGGCGTCGAGTTCATCGCCGTCAACACCGACGCGCAGGCGCTGCTCATGAGCGACGCCGACGTGAAGCTCGACGTGGGCCGTGAGCTGACCCGTGGACTGGGTGCCGGCGCCGACCCGGAGGTGGGTCGCCAGGCCGCCGAGGACCACGCCGACGAGATCGAGGAGGTCCTCAAGGGGGCCGACATGGTCTTCGTGACCGCCGGTGAGGGTGGTGGCACCGGCACCGGTGGCGCCCCGGTCGTGGCCCGCATCGCCCGCTCGCTGGGTGCCCTGACCATCGGTGTGGTCACCCGCCCGTTCACCTTCGAGGGTCGTCGTCGCGCCAACCAGGCCGAGTCCGGCATCGGTGCGCTGCGCGAGGAGGTCGACACCCTCATCGTCATCCCCAACGACCGCCTGCTGTCCATCAGCGACAAGGGCGTCACCATGCTCGACGCCTTCCGCAGCGCCGACCAGGTGCTGCTCTCCGGCGTGCAGGGCATCACCGACCTCATCACCACCCCGGGCCTCATCAACCTCGACTTCGCCGACGTGAAGTCCGTGATGCAGGGCGCTGGCTCGGCGCTCATGGGCATCGGCTCGGCCCGCGGCGAGGACCGTGCGGTCGAGGCCGCCGAGCTGGCCATCTCCAGCCCGCTGCTCGAGGCCTCCATCGACGGCGCCCACGGCGTGCTGCTCTCGGTGCAGGGTGGCTCCGACCTCGGCCTGTTCGAGATCAACGAGGCCGCCCGCCTGGTGCAGGAGGCCGCCCACCCCGAGGCCAACGTCATCTTCGGAACCGTCATCGACGACTCCCTGGGCGACGAGGTGCGTGTCACCGTCATCGCCGCCGGGTTCGACGGCGGCGAGCCCACCCCGCGCGAGGACGCCACCAACGGCAACGCCGGCCGCGTGGCCCAGCCCGCGCAGGGTGCTGCCGGTGCCGGTGGCCACCTGGGGGCCGGCTTCGGCGGGACCCCGCGCCCGGCGCAGCGCCCGCAGGCCGCCGCGCCGCAGCAGCGCCAGGCCGCCCAGCGCACCGCGGCCGCGCCGCAGAAGCCGGCGCAGCAGCGTCCGGCCGCGCAGCCCAAGCCGCGCCAGTCCGACCTGGACGTGCCCGACTTCCTCAAGTGAGCGACGCGGGGCCCGTCCCCGCCCGCCGGCCGACCACAGGGGCCGCTCCCGCACCGGGAGCGGCCCCTGTGACGTGCGGTGGGCACAATGGCCCCGACCCCAGCCGCCCCCCGAGAAGGAGACGCCGTGACCGCGTTCCGCAGCCCGGCCCGCCCGGCACCCCTGGCGCCGGCCCCCGTGTGGTGGCAGGAGTCGCTGCCCCCGGCCGACGACCTGTGGGGGGTGGAGTGGCTGTTCACCCGCCGCGCGGTGGACCACTTCCCGGGCGAGGGCGCGATGGCCGGGTTCAACCTCGGTGACCACGTGGGCGACGACGCCGGACGCGTCACCGCCCACCGCCGCTCGGTGGCCCGCGGCCTGGGCGTGGGGCTGGAGGACCTGCACTGGATGCACCAGGTGCACGGGGCGCGGGTGCGCGTGGTGGACGCCGAGTCCACCGCCCACGTGCCGGCCGGGTCGCACGTGCTGCCGGAGTCCGACGGACTCGTGGTGGACGCCGCGGGGCGCCTGGCCGCCGGCATCGAGCCGGGGGCGGCGATGGTGGTCGTGGCCGACTGCACGCCGGTGCTGCTGGTGGACCGCGAGCGGGGGCTGGCCGCCGCGGCCCACGCCGGCCGCCCCGGGATGCTGGCCGGCGTGGTGACCCGCACGGTGGAGACCCTCCGCGAGCGTGGCGCCGACCGCCTGGAGGCCGTGGTGGGTCCGTCGGTGTGCGGCCGCTGCTACGAGGTGCCCGAGGAGATGCGCGCCGATGCGCTGGGGACCGAGCCGGTGTCCGCGGCGCGGACCGCCTGGGGGACCCCCAGCATCGACGTGGCCACCGGCGTGGTGGAGCAGCTGGCGCGCGCCGGGGTGCACCTGCGCGAGTGGGTCCACGGGTGCACGATGGAGGAGCACGACCTGTTCAGCCACCGCCGCGACCGCGGCACCGGGCGCCTGGCCGGCGCGGTGCGGCTCGTGGCACCGACCCACCAGGAGGGCGCGTGAGCACCGACCACCACGGCACCGGCCACCCCGACGAGCGCACAGCCGAGCTCGCCGCCGGGCTGGAGGCGACCCGCGACCGCATCGCGGCGGCCTGTCGCGACGCCCGTCGCGACCCCTCGGAGGTGACGCTCGTGGTGGTCACCAAGTTCTTCGGCGCCGACGACGTGGCGCGCCTGGCGCGGCTGGGCGTGCGCGACATCGGGGAGAACCGCGACCAGGAGGCCAGCGCCAAGGCGGCCGAGTGGCCCACGCTGCTGACCGAGGACGAACGCTTCCTGGCCGAGCAGGTGCGTACGCACTTCATCGGCCAGCTGCAGAGCCGCAAGGCGGGGTCCGTGGCGGGCTACGCCGACCTCGTGCACTCGGTGGACCGCCCCAAGGTGGTGGGGGCCCTGGACCGCGCCGCCCAGCGCCACGAGCGGCGGCTGGGTGTCTGCGTCCAGGTTGACCTCGCCCCGCTCCTGGAGGGAGCCGAGGAGGATGCCGGCCGCGGGGGAGTGCACCCCGGGGAGCTGCTGGCCCTGTGCCAGCAGGTGGCCGAGGCCGAGGCGCTGGACCTGTGCGGGTTGATGACGGTGGCGCCCCCCTCGGTGGAGCCGGCCGTGGCCTTCGAGGCGTTGGCGGGCCTCCACCAGGAGGTGCTGGCCGAGCACCCCGGCGCCGCGATGCTGTCGGCCGGCATGAGCGGCGACCTCGAGGCAGCGGTGGCCGCCGGGGCGACACACGTGAGGGTGGGGTCGGCAATCATGGGGGCCCGTCCGGCGCTGGGCTAGCCTTGGCCCGCGCGTCGGCGTGCCCGGTGGTGCCGGTGCCCGTGCCCCCCCGGGGTGGGGTGCAGGTCGGCGCCCGGACCACCCACCCGATGCCCGTCACGACCCGCCGGGAGCTAGGAGCGAGACATGGCCGGTGTCTTCAACAGGACGATGGAGCTGCTGGGCTTCGCCGAGATCGACGAGCGCGACCGCTACGACGACTACGACCGCTACGACGAGGACGCCGTGGAGGTCGACGAGCGCGACGCCCGCCGGGAGGGTTCGGGCGCGCACGCCCTGGGTGACGAGCCCGATCCCGAGCGCCGCAGCCGTCCCGAGGCGCGCCCCGTCGCGGCCGTCCCGGACCGTCGTGAGCACGCCCCGTCCCCGGCCCGTCCCGAGTCCCGTCGCACCGCAGGAGTTCCCATGGGTGGCATCCACCGCATCACCACCATCCACCCGGCCACGTTCAACGAGGCCAAGCTGATCGGCGAGAGCTTCCGTGAGGGCGTGCCGGTCATCATGAACCTCACCGACCTCTCCGACGGGGACGCCAAGCGCCTCGTGGACTTCGCCGCCGGCCTGGTCTTCGGCCTGTACGGCTCCATCGACCGCATCACCAACAAGGTGTTCCTGCTCTCCCCGGAGGGCGTCTCCTCCGAGGGCGGCCAGGGCGACCCGACCGCCCAGTCCTGACCGTGGCGGTCGTGCTGGCGCTGGTGCACCTGGCGCTCTTCCTGTTCCTCTGGGCGCTGCTGCTGCGGATGGTGTTCGACTGGGTCGGCTCGTTCGCCCCGTCCTGGCGCCCGTCGGGTCCGGTGCTGGTGCTGGCCGAGGGGGTCTTCACCCTCACCGACCCGCCGCTCAAGGCGCTGCGTCGCGCCATCCCGCCGCTGAACCTGGGACAGATCCAGCTGGACCTGGGCTTCCTCGTGCTCGCGCTGGGCACCATGCTCCTGCTCAACCTGGTGAACCCGCTGGCCTTCCTCTGAGGAGGTGGGCGCCCCCGGGTGCCCGTCCACACGCGCCCCGTCGACCCTCGGTCGGCGGGGCGTCGTCGTGGCAGACTCGCCGGGAAGTCGACCCCTCAGGAGGACGAGCATGGCCCTCAACCCCGACGACCTGTTCGAGCGCGAGTTCGAGGAGACGCGTCTGCGCCCCGGCTACGACAAGGCGCAGGTGAACGAGTTCCTCGACGGCGTGCAGGCCGAGCTGCGTCGACTCATCACGGAGAACGAGGCGCTGCGCGACAAGGTGTACGAGCAGGGGGGTGCGCCCGCCTTCGCGGGGGGCTGGGAGGGCCCGGTGGAGGCCGCGCAGCCGGGCGGGACCGCCTGGGGCGAGGGCATGGGGTCCGCCGAGATGGCCGATGACGGGTTCGTTCCGGCGGGTGCCGGGGCGGGGTTGGGCTCGCCGGAGGCGGCGCGCCAGGAGGCCGACCAGCGGGTGATGGCCGCCATGCACGCCGCGGAGACCGCGGAGTTCGAGGCGCACCACCGCATCCAGGCCGTGCGGCAGGAGCAGCAGCGGGCCGAGGCCGAGCTGGAGCGGGTGAAGCAGCGGGTGGCCGGGCTGGCGGCTGCCGCCGACCGGGTGGAGCGGGCCGGCGACGAGGGGGCCGCCGCGGGCGACCTGCTGCGGGCCGCGCAGCGTCTGCACGACGAGCACGTGTGGGCCGCCGAGGAGTCCGCCCGGGAGCGCGAGCAGCACACCACCGGGCGGCTGGAGGCCCTGGAGGTGCGCATCACCGACGCCCGCCAGCGGCTGCGTGAGGCCGAGGCGATGCTGCGGGACCGCGCCCAGGAGTTCGCGGACTGGGCGGCCGAGCAGCGCCGTCACCTGGCCGCCCCGTCGACCCCGGAGCCGACCCCCGCGCCCGCGCCCGCGCCGTCCGAGGTGGCGTCCTCGGGGCCGGTCGAGGGCGTCGACGAGGCCCCGGTGGAGGGGCGTCCGGCCTCCGCGCCGCGCGTCACGGGGGCCAGTTCCCTCTGGGGCTGAGGTCGGTTCGCGTCCCCGGTGAACGCGCGCCGAACACGAGGTGACGATTTGGGCACGATCCGGTGAGGGGTTTGGCCCACCCGCTGCTGCGGCCTATGGTTCCCGCAATCGTTCCGGGAACGGAGCGCCGAGCACGGGTACCAGGGCCGCAGGCGACGCCCCTCGCGAGGGGTCTGCCGGATCGGTTCGGCCCGCCGAACCGAGGAGATGCGGTGGCGACGACGACCGCGAGCACGAAGACGCCGACGAAGAAGGCGACCGCCAAGAAGGCGACGGCGAAGAAGGCCGGCGCCAAGGCCACCAAGGACCCGGCGGCCGCGAAGGCCGAGGGGGCCTCGAAGAAGGCGACGGCGAAGAAGGCGACCGCCACGAAGGCCGCCGGCAAGAAGGCCGCCGGCAAGAAGTCCACGGCCAAGGCCGACGCCAAGAAGGCTGCCAAGAAGGCTGCCGAGAAGAAGTCCCCCGCCACCAAGGCCACGGCGAAGAAGACCACCGCGAAGAAGGCACCGGCCAAGAAGTCCACCGTCGGCGAGCGCCTCACGGGTCGCAAGGCGGCCAAGGCCAAGGAGCTCGTGGTCGGCCAGGCCGAGGAGCCCTGGTCGAAGGCCGAGCTGGCCGAGGTGCGCACCGAGCTCGAGTCCGAGCTCGCCCGCCTCACCCAGGAGCTGGAGATCGCCGAGAGCGACCTCTACGAGCTCGTGAGCAGCAGCCAGGGCTCGCAGGGCGACGAGGCCGACGCCGGGTCGTTCAGCAGCGAGCGCCAGCACGAGATGTCGCTGGCCGAGAACTCCCGCTCCATGCTCCTGCAGACCACCACGGCGCTGGGGCGCATCGCCGACGGCACCTACGGCCGGTGCGAGAACTGCGACCAGGCCATCGGCAAGATGCGGCTCCAGGCCTTCCCGCGTGCGACCCTGTGCATGCCATGCAAGCAGCACCAGGAGCGACGCTGAACGCGTCCCACACCCAGACCACTCGTCCGACGACCCGCCGCGGGGGCTTCCTGCCCCTCGTGGCGGGTCTCGCCGCGCTGTGGGTGGTCCTCGACCAGGCCACCAAGCAGTGGGCCCTCAGCGGCCTCGAGCGCGGCGTCACCCGACCCCTCCTGGGGGAGCTGCTGCAGCTTCGGCTGGTGTTCAACCCCGGCGCGGCGTTCAGCCTCGGCACCGGCACCACGTGGGTGTTCACGGTGCTGGCCACGCTGGTCACCGGCGCCATCCTGTGGTTCAGCACGCGGGTGGTGAGCCCGCTGTGGGCCCTCGCGCTGGGCCTCGTGGCCGGCGGCGCGGCGGGCAACCTGGTGGACCGCCTCGTCCGGGCGCCCGGCGTGGGGCGCGGCCACGTGGTGGACTTCCTGATGCTGCCGCACTGGCCGATCTTCAACGTGGCCGACATCGGCGTCACCTGCGGTGCGGCCCTCATCGTGCTGCAGGCCCTGCGTGGCGTGGAGCCCACCGCGCAGGCCGACGAGACCGAGGCGACGACCCGCGCCGACCAGGAGGAGCGAGCATGAGCGACACCCGCACCGTGGTGGTCCCCGACGGGCTGGACGGCGAGCGCGTCGACGCCGGGCTCTCCCGGCTGCTGGGACTTTCCCGCAACCGGGTGGCCGACGTGGCCGCCGAGGGCGGCGTGGTCATGGGCTCCAAGGCCCTGGGCAAGGGTGACCGGCTGCTGGCCGGCGAGCTGGTGACGGTGACCCTCCCGGCCGAGAACCAGGCGCAGCCCGTGCTGCCGAGCACCGAGCCGATCCCCGGCATGCGGGTCGTGCACGAGGACACCGAGATCATCGTGGTGGACAAGCCGGCCGGCGTGGCCGCGCACCCGTCGGTGGGCTGGAAGGGCCCGGACGTCGTGGGTGGGCTGGCCGCGGAGGGCTACCGCATCAGCACCTCGGGCGCCGCCGAGCGCCAGGGCATCGTGCAGCGCCTGGACGTGGGCACCTCCGGGCTCATGGTGGTGGCCAAGTCCGAGCGTGCCTACACGGTACTCAAGCAGGCCTTCCGCGACCGGACGGTCGAGAAGACCTACCACACGGTGGTCCAGGGCCTGCCGGACCCGTTGAGCGGCACCATCGACGCCCCCATCGGCCGCCACCCGGGGCACGACTACCGGTTCGCCGTCATGTCCACCGGGCGCCCCAGCATCACGCACTACGAGCTGCTCGAGGCACACCGCGCGGCCTCCCTGCTGGAGGTGCACCTGGAGACCGGGCGCACCCACCAGATCCGCGTGCACTTCTCCGCGATGGGCCACCCCTGCGCGGGTGACCCCACCTACGGGGCCGACCCGACCCTGGCCAAGCGGCTCGGGCTGGAGCGCCAGTGGCTGCACGCCGTGGAGCTGGGCTTCACCCACCCCGGCTCGGGGGAGTGGGTCACCTTCACCAGCGAGTACCCCGACGACCTGCAGGCGGCCATCGACCAGCTCCGCGGCTGAGTCGCGCCCGCCGCCCCCCCCTGAGGGGGAGAGCTCCCACCGGCGCTGCAGCGTCTACTGCTCGGGACGAGCGGCACCGTCAGGAGGTGCGCCGGGACGGGAGAGCGCCGATGCGATGGGTGTGGGCACGACGGGTCGTGGGTCTGGGGGCGGTGGTCGGTCTGGTGGCCGGGTGCAGCGGAGAGGGGTCCCAGGAGGAGACCACGTCGCTGCCCCCGTGGTCGGTGGCCGTGGTCGAGACCTCCCTGGACGCCGATGGGGGGCACCCACACGGTCAGGTGGTGCTGGTGGACGATGCCGGGGACGTGGTCGCCGAGCACCCCACTGCGGGTCTGGAGAACGCCGACGCCGTGGTCGCAGGCGACCAGCTCGTGGTGCCCGCCCGGCAGCAGGAGGTGCTGCTCCCCGTGGCAGGTGGGGCTCCCGGGGTGGGTGACCTGCCGCCCTCCGACGAGGACGAGGTGGGCGGAGTCACCGTCACCGGTGTCGGTGACACGACCCTGGTGCTGAAGAACGCCGGCACCCGGTCCGGAGGCCGGGGGTACGCGTTCACGGGCAGTGTGATCGATCCCGAGGGGATTGACGCCCGGGTGGAGGTCGACGGGTACGTGGTGGGGGCATGGTCCTGCGGCAAGGACTACCGGGTTCTCGTCGACGACGACGGAGCCAGTGACTCCGCGGCGCAGCACCTGACCGAGCTGCGCATCGACACCGACGGGGGAGTCCAGGAGGTGGGCCGTTCCGTCCTGCGCGGCAGGTACCTGCAGGGGGCCACGACGGTGCAGTGGGTGTGCCACCGGGGCCGGGGCACGGGTCTGGCCGGCTTCGCCTCCGCGGGGTCGGGTGAGGAGCTGCGGGTGGTGACCTCGGTCCGGGGTGACGTGAGGACGGTGCCGATGACGGGGGACCGGGCCGTCCGTCGGAGGATGGGGGTGCTGGACCTGGCCCGGTGGGGTGACCAGCTGGTCTGGGTCACCCACGACGGGGTCGTCGCCGCGGCCTCGGCGGACGGTTCCGACGCGCGGCGCATCGGGCGGTTCGTCGTGGACGAGCACCAGCGCGGCAGCGCCCACTTCTCGCTCGACCAGGGCTCCGCGCAGATGGCGGTCACCGAGCGTGAGCACCTGCTGCTGCGGTGGTTCGCGTTCGACGACCCCGAGCACGTGCACGAGCGGACGCTGGGCCACTCCGTGCCCGGTGACCTCGTCGTGACGGACGTCGTCCGGGCGCCCTCCGGCGCCTCGCCGGGGCGTTGAGCGGGCTCCCTCCGGGGGTCGTGGGACCGGTTCCCACGGCCCCCGGAGGCTGTCGGTGGCCGGTCGTAGGATGACCCGCGATGAGCGCACCCACCCCCACCTCCGGCACCGGTGAGAACTTCGTCCACCTGCACAACCACACCGAGTACTCGATGCTGGACGGTGCGGCCCGCATCGACGACATGTTCGCCACGGCCGACGAGATGGGCATGCCCGCCATCGCCACCACGGACCACGGCTCGGTGTTCGGTGCCTACGAGTTCTGGTCCAAGGCGCGCAAGTACCAGGCCAAGCCCATCATCGGAGTGGAGGCCTACGTCACCCCCGGCACGCACCGCACGGACAAGACCCGTGTGAAGTACGGCGACGGGGGGCGCAACGACGTCTCCGGATCCGGTGCGTACACCCACATGACCCTGTGGGCCGAGACCACCGAGGGCATGCACAACCTCTTCCGCGCCTCGTCGCTGGCCTCCATCGAGGGCTTCTACTTCAAGCCCCGCATGGACCGCGAGCTGCTGGAGCGCTACAGCAAGGGGCTCATCGCCACCACCGGCTGCCCCTCGGGCGAGGTGCAGACCCGGCTGCGCCTGGGGCAGTACTCCGAGGCCCTGCAGGCCGCCAGCGACCTGCGCGACATCTTCGGCCGCGACAACTACTTCTGCGAGCTCATGGACCACGGGCTCGACATCGAGCGGAACGTCCGTGCCGACCTGCTCAAGCTGGCCAAGGAGCTCGAGTTGCCGCTGGTGGCCACCAACGACCTGCACTACACCAAGAAGGAGGACGCCAAGGCCCACGGCGCCCTGCTGTGCGTGCAGTCCGGGTCGACCTTGATGGACCCCAACCGGTTCAAGTTCGACAGCGACGAGTTCTACATCAAGTCCGCCGCGGAGATGCGCCACCTGTGGCGCGAGCTGCCCGAGGCGTGCGACAACACCCTGCTCATCGCCGAACGGTGCAATGTCGAGTTCACCGAGGGGGAGGGCCGGTACATGCCGCGCTTCCCCTGCCCCGACGGCCACGACGAGACGTCCTGGTTCATCCACGAGGTGCAGACCGGCCTGAAGCGCCGCTTCGGCGACACCGTGCCCGACTACGCCCTGAAGCAGGCGGAGTACGAGCAGGAGGTCATCATCGGCAAGGGGTACCCCGGGTACTTCCTCGTGGTGGCCGACTTCATCAACTGGGCCAAGGACAACGGCATTCGCGTGGGTCCGGGGCGTGGCAGTGGTGCCGGCTCGATGTGCGCCTACGCCATGGGCATCACGGACCTGGACCCGGTGCCGCACGGCCTGATCTTCGAGCGCTTCCTCAACCCCGAGCGTCAGTCGATGCCGGACTTCGACGTCGACTTCGACGAGCGCCGCCGCCCCGAGGTCATCAAGTACGTCACCGAGAAGTACGGCAGCGACCGCGTGGCCATGATCGTCACCTACGGCACCATCAAGGCCAAGCAGGCCCTCAAGGACGCCAGCCGCGTGATGGGCTTCCCGTTCGCCACCGGTGAGAAGCTCACCAAGGCCATGCCGCCGGCGGTGATGGGCAAGGACATCCCGCTCTCGGGCATCTTCGACGAGAAGCACCCCCGTTACGCCGAGGCCATCGACTTCCGCGAGCTGCACGCCAACGACCCCGAGGCCCGCGAGGTGTTCGACACCGCGGTCGGCCTGGAGGGCCTGAAGCGCCAGTGGGGCGTGCACGCCGCCGGCGTGATCATGGCCAGCGAGCCCCTCATCGACCTCATCCCGATCATGCGGCGCGAGGCCGACGGGCAGATCATCACGCAGTTCGACTACCCGTCCTGCGAGACGCTCGGCCTGGTCAAGATGGACTTCCTGGGGCTGCGCAATCTCACCATCCTCGACGACGCCATCAAGAACGTGGAGTCCAACCGGGGCGAGGAGATCGACCTCGACGCCCTGAGCAAGGACATGACCGACCCGGCGGCCTACAAGCTGCTGGCCCGGGGCGACACGCTCGGCGTCTTCCAGCTCGACGGCGGCGGCATGCGCTCGCTGCTGCGCCTCATGCAGCCGGACAACTTCGAGGACATCTCCGCCGCCCTCGCGCTCTACCGCCCCGGCCCCATGGGCGCCAACGCGCACACCAACTTCGCGCTGCGCAAGAACGGCAAGCAGCCGGTGGACTACATCCACCCCGAGCTCACCGAGGCGCTCGAGCCGATCCTGAAGATGACCTACGGCCTGATCATCTACCAGGAGCAGGTCATGGAGATCGCGCAGAAGCTGGCGGGCTACACGCTCGGCAACGCAGACCTGCTGCGTCGCGCCATGGGCAAGAAGAAGAAGGAGGTGCTCGACGCCGAGTACGTCAACTTCGAGGCCGGCATGCTCGACAACGGGTACTCCAAGGAGTCGGTCGAGACGCTCTGGGGCATCCTCCTGCCGTTCAGTGACTACGCGTTCAACAAGGCGCACACCGCCGCCTACGGCGTGGTGTCGTACTGGACCGCCTACCTCAAGGCCAACTACCGCGCCGAGTACATGGCCGCGCTGCTCACCAGCGTGCGCGACGACAAGGACAAGTCCGCCCTGTACCTGGGCGAGTGCCGCCGCATGGGCATCAAGGTGCTGCCGCCGGACGTCAACGAGTCCATCGGCCAGTTCGCCGCCGTGGGGGAGGACATCCGCTTCGGTCTGGAGGCCATCCGCAACGTGGGCGGCAACGTGGTGAAGGCCATCATCGCCACCCGTGAGGAGAAAGGGCGGTTCACCTCCTTCGAGGACTTCCTGCGCAAGTGCCCGGCGGTGGTGTGCAACAAGCGCACCATCGACTCCCTCATCAAGGCCGGTGCGTTCGACGACCTCGGCCACCAGCGCCAGGCCCTGGCGAGCGTGCACGAGGCCTACGTGGACGCCCTGGTGGGGGAGAAGAAGGAGCAGGAGCGCGGTCAGGAGTCGCTCTTCGCCGCGCTCATGGGCGAGTCCGACGAGGGCGGGTCCAGCGGGCTGGGCGGCATGCCGGCCATCCCGGACATGGAGTGGGACAAGCAGACCCTCCTGGCCTTCGAGCGCGACATGCTGGGTCTGTACGTCTCGGACCACCCGCTGTTCGGCATCGAGCACGCGCTGAGCCGGGCGGCGGACTGCACCATCGCGGTGCTCAACTCCGAGGACGGCAAGCCCGACGGTGCGGAGGTCACCATCGCCGGGCTCATCACCCAGGTGGTCACCAAGCGCAACAAGCGTGGCGAGCTGTGGGCCATCGCCACCGTGGAGGACCTCGAGGGGTCGGTGGAGTGCCTATTCTTCGCGCGTACCTACATGACCGTCTCCACGATGCTCACGCAGGACGTGGTGTGCGTGGTCACCGGTCGCGTGAAGCGTGGTGAGGACGGGGTGTCGATCTTCGCCAGCGACCTGCGGCTGCCGGACCTGGACGACGGGCCCCGCGGTCCGGTGATGATCCACATGGCCATGAACCAGACCACCGATGCGGTGGTGAACAGGCTGCGCACCGTGCTCTCGGAGCACCCCGGGCCCACGGAGGTGCAGATCCACCTCACCCAGCCCGGGCGCCGGGTGGTGATGCGGGTGGAGGACAGCCTGCGCGTGGAGGCGTCGAACTCGCTGTTCGGTGACCTCAAGCAGCTGCTGGGGCCGAACTGTCTGGCGGTGGGTTGAGCGGGGCGCGCCGCCGCCTCTGCAGGCTGCCGCCGTGGTCGCCGCGCCTCAGACCGACCCCTCGCGCTCGACCACGAGGATGCGTGCGGCTCCGCGCGGGTGGGCCACGTGCTCGTCGCCCTCCTCGGCGATGCAGATGCGCCCCGGGGTGAGCAGCTCCACCTCCTCGCGGCCGTCCGCGCGGTAGTGCATGTCCACCGCGCCGTCGAGCACCACGAACACCTCGACGCCGTCGTTGACGTGCCAGACGTAGGGCTCGTCGGTCCAGTGGAGGCGGACCGAGGCGCCGTCGACGGTGGCCAGGTCGAGGGCGCCCCAGGGGCGGTCGGCGGTGTGGTCGGTGGCGGTCACGAAGCGCATGGGGTCCTCTCCGGGTGGGGTGTGGCTGCCGTCGCGACCCTAGCGAGAGGGACGGACCCGGTCGGTGTCCACAGGGTGGGTGGTGGTGCGGGCGCGGGCGTCAGGTCGTTCACATGTTCGATGGTGGGGTTGCATTAGGTCGGTTGTGTGTACTAGTGTGGGGGTAGGTGGTTGGACAGGGGGTTCGACCAGTGGTTGGCCATCG
>NZ_JBHLVH010000014.1:0-119446 GCF_042433515.1 Kytococcus schroeteri
TGACCTGCCGCAGTCCAGCCGGGCGGGGTCGCTGGTGACCAGGTCGACCACCGCGCGCACGAACAGGCCCCACTCGCCGGTGGCACACACCAGCTCGTCAGCCACCGTGGCGTCCACGTCCACACGGCGCCACGCGGCCCCCAACCCGCCATCGGTGACCTGCCCGCACGCCCGGGTGACCTCGGCGTGGACCCGGCCGACCGCGTCGAGGAAGGCCACCTCCGCGGCCCGCATCGCCTCCAGGGCGGCCACCGCCGCACCCAACGCGCCCGTCGCGGTGGGCACCACCCCACCGCCACCGACCGGGCCATCGGACTCCCGCCGCACGACCACCACCCCCTGCCCGGATGCACACCACGACATCGAACACACCCACCCACCGGGTCGTTCACATGTTCCACTCATGGCAGCACCACACCCGCCCCGCAACCCCCATCATCGAACATGTGGACGAAACGACACCCGCCCGACCGCGACCCACCCCACCTGTGGACACCCACCACACCGGCCCCATGCCCACCCCGACCGAGCCTCCTAGCATGGCCGCCATGCACCGCATTGCGCTCACCGGGGGAATCGCCGCCGGAAAGTCCACCGTCGCCCGCCGCCTCGCGGAGCTGGGCGCGGTCGTCATCGACTCCGACCGGCTGAGCCGCGAGGTCGTCGAGCCGGGCACGCCGGGGCTCGCCGAGGTCACCGCCCGCTTCGGCGAGTCCGTCCTGGCCCCCGACGGCTCCCTGGATCGTCCCGCCCTGGGCGCCGTCGTCTTCTCCGACGACGCCGCCCGCCGCGACCTCGAGGCGATCATCCACCCCCGCGTCCGCGCCCGCGCCGCCGAGCTCGAGGCGCAGGCCCCCGCCGGCACCCCAGTGGTGCACGACATCCCGCTCCTCGTGGAGACCGGTCAGGCGGACGACTTCGACCTCGTCCTCGTCGTGGAGACACCCCAGGAGCTGCGCGTCGAGCGCATGGTCCGCGACCGCGGCATGACTCCCGAGGAGGCCCGCTCCCGCATCGCCGCCCAGGCCACCGACGCCCAGCGCCGCGCCGTCGCCGACGTGCTCCTGGACAACTCCGGTGACCGGGCCGCCCTCCTGGGCCAGGTGGACCGCGCCTGGTCCGAGCGCGTGCTGCCGCTGGTCCAGGGCGGCTGAGGCGCCCGGCACCGACCGTCCGGCTCCGTCTGCCCGATGCCGGGCGCACGACGAGGCCCCCGGCACCAGCAGGTGCCGGGGGCCTCGTGCGACCGGGGGAGGTCAGGCGCCCGTCGCGCCGTCCCCGCGTTCCTCGCGCGTCACTCGCCGGGGACCGCCCCGGCCCACCAGGGACGCCTCGGTGCGCGGCCGCGGCTCGCCGCTGGCCAGGGTCTCCACGGTGGCCTCCACGGAGTCGCGCACCAGCGCCTCGTGGAGCAGCTGGTGCTCAAGGCGACGGTCGCGGTGGTATTCGGCCGAGAGGGCCCGGGTCACCGCCCACGCGATGGCCATGAGCAGGAAGACCACCGGCAGGGCGCTGAGGATGGACAGCGTCTGCAAGGCGGTCAGCGCGTCGGCCGGGACCGCCGTGGACAGGATGAGGATGGCGGCGATGGCGCCGGTGGCCACCGACCAGAACACGCGGCTCCACACCGGCGGGGTGGCCGAACCACCCGTGGCCAGCATGTCCATGACGAAGGAGCCCGAGTCAGAGCTGGTCACGAAGAAGATGACCACCATGAGCAGGGCGATGCCCGCCAGGATCGCGCCGCCGGGCAGGGCCTCCAGCATCTGGAAGAGCGCGGTGTTGGTGTCCACCGCACCCTCCTTGCCGATGAGGCCGCCGGCACCGAAGATCTCGCGGTGCAGCGCCGTGCCGCCCATGACCGAGAACCAGAAGAAGCTCAGCAGGGCCGGGACGAGCAGCACGCCGGCCATGAACTCCGAGACGGTGCGGCCGCGGGAGATGCGGGCGATGAAGATGCCCACGAAGGGCGACCAGCTGATCCACCAGCCCCAGTAGAAGAGGGTCCAGGACCCCAGCCAGGTCTCGGTCGCCTCACCGCGGAAGGGCATGGTCAGCGTCGACAGGTGGAAGAAGTCGGTGAGGTACTGCCCGATGGAGAACACGAAGTCCCGCATGATGAACAGCGTCGGGCCGAGGAAGAGCACGCAGAAGAGCAGCAGCACGGCCAGGCCGAGGTTGAGATTGCTCAGGTAGCGGATGCCCTTGCCGATGCCGGAGGCCACCGACAGGGTGGCCAGCGCGGTCACCACGGCGATGATGGTCACCTGCAGCACCTTGTCGTCGGCGTCGTCCACCAGGCCCAGGTGCTCCATGCCGGCGGCGATCTGCGCCACGCCCAGACCCAGCGAGGTGGCCACACCGAACAGCGTGCCGATGATGGCCACCACGTCGATGAGGTCGCCGGCCGAGCCCTTGACCTTGTCGCCCAGCAGCGGCTCCAGCGCCCAGCGGACGGACACCGGGCGGTTGCGGCGGTGGATGGCGTAGGCGATGCCCAGACCCATCACCGCGTAGACGGCCCAGGGGTGCAGGCCCCAGTGCAGGAAGGTCGTGGTCATGGCCTCACGGGCGGCCTCGGCGGTCTCCGGGGCCACCGCGCCACCGTGCTCACCGAGGTCCGGCGGGGCCACCTCGGGGCGCGGGGTCGCGAAGTGGAAGAGCGGCTCGGCCACGCCGAAGAACATCAGGCCGATGCCCATGCCGGCGCTGAACAGCATCGCGAACCAGGAGACGAGGCTGAACTCGGGCTCCTCGTCGTCCGGGCCCAGGGTGGTGGATCCGAGGCGCGAGACGCTGATCCAGATGGCGAAGAAGACCAGGGCGGTGGCCGACAGGATGTAGAACCAGCCGAAGCTGCCCGTCACCCAGGTGTTGGCCTTCGAGATGGTCTCGCTGACGGTGTCGGGGAAGAGGGCGGTGGCGGCCACGAAGCCGACGGCGAGCAGGGCGGCGGGCCAGAACACGCCCTTGTCCATCGACCCGTCGGGCTCGGGGACGTCGCTGGCGGTCTTGATGTGCTCGCGCCGTCGCTGCTTCTCGGCGCTCACACCGGGCGGTGCGAAGGTCATGGGTGTCCTCTCGACGGGGTGTGCGATCGGTGGCCGATGGGGGGGCGGGGCCGGGGCTCGACGCCGGCCCATGGCCGCTCCCGACCGTATCGGCAGCCCTCGAGGGAAACACACGGTGATGGACCAGCCAAATCCTCGGGGCGTCGGGTGATGGGTCTCACGGCTCGGCGGGAGGTTGTCGGTGGCCCCGTCTACCGTTGAACCATGCGCCCCGTCACGGACCTCCAACGCAGCGTCGCCCCCTTCGAGGTGGTCTCGGAGTACCAGCCCGCCGGCGACCAGCCGACCGCCATCGCGGACCTCACGCGCCGCATCCAGGCGGGGGAGAAGGACGTGGTGCTCCTGGGTGCCACCGGTACCGGCAAGTCGGCCACCACCGCGTGGATGATCGAGAAGCTGCAGCGGCCCACGCTGGTGATGGCGCCCAACAAGACGCTCGCCGCGCAGCTGGCCAACGAGTTCCGCGAGCTGCTCCCGCACAACGCGGTGGAGTACTTCGTCTCCTACTACGACTACTACCAGCCGGAGGCGTACGTCCCGCAGACGGACACCTACATCGAGAAGGACTCCTCCATCAACGAGGAGGTGGAGCGGCTGCGCCACAGCGCCACCAACTCGCTGCTCACCCGGCGTGACGTGGTGGTGGTGGCCTCGGTGTCCTGCATCTACGGCCTGGGCACGCCGCAGGAGTACGTGGACCGCATGGTGCGCCTCACGGTGGGCCAGGAGATGGACCGCGAGGAGCTGCTGCGCAAGTTCGTCACCATGCAGTACTCGCGCAACGACATGGCCTTCCAGCGCGGCACCTTCCGGGTGCGGGGGGACACGGTGGAGATCATCCCGATGTACGAGGAGCTCGCCGTGCGCATCGAGTTCTTCGGTGACGAGATCGACGCCATCGCCACGCTCAACCCGCTCACCGGCGAGGTGGTGCGCGACGAGGAGGAGATGTACATCTTCCCGGCCACCCACTACGTGGCCGGGCCGGAGCGCATGGAGCGGGCCATCTCCGGCATCGAGCACGAGCTGGAGGGGCAGCTGGCGCGCTTCGAGCAGCAGGGCAAGCTCCTGGAGGCCCAGCGCCTGCGCATGCGCACCACCTACGACGTCGAGATGATGCGCGAGATGGGCAGCTGCAACGGCATCGAGAACTACTCGCTGCACATCGACGGCCGCGAGCCCGGATCGGCGCCGAACTGCCTGCTCGACTACTTCCCGGAGGACTTCCTCCTGGTGCTCGACGAGTCCCACGTGACCGTGCCGCAGATCGGCGCCATGTTCGAGGGGGACATGTCGCGCAAGCGCACGCTGGTGGACCACGGCTTCCGCCTGCCCAGCGCCATGGACAACCGCCCGCTGAAGTGGGAGGAGTTCCTCGAGCGCATCGGGCAGACGGTGTACCTCTCGGCGACGCCGGGCGACTACGAGCTCGCCAAGTCCGACGGCTACGTGGAGCAGATCATCCGCCCCACCGGTCTGGTGGACCCGGAGATCGTGGTGAAGCCCACCAAGGGGCAGATCGACGACCTGCTGGCCGAGATCCGCGAGCGGGCCGAGCGCGACGAGCGCGTCCTGGTCACGACCCTCACCAAGAAGATGGCCGAGGACCTCACCGACTACCTGCTGGAGCGCCAGGTGCGGGTGCGCTACCTGCACAGCGAAGTGGACACGCTGCGGCGCATCGAGCTGCTCAAGGAGCTGCGCCTGGGCGAGTACGACGTCCTCGTGGGTATCAACCTGCTGCGCGAGGGCCTCGACCTCCCCGAGGTGTCTCTCGTGAGCATCCTCGATGCGGACAAACAGGGCTTCCTGCGGTCCAACCGGTCGCTCATCCAGACCATCGGCCGTGCGGCCCGCAACGTGTCGGGCCAGGTGCACATGTACGCCGACACCATCACCGAGTCGATGCAGTACGCCATCGACGAGACCAACCGGCGCCGCGCCAAGCAGATCGCGCACAACACCGAGCACGGCATCGACCCCACCCCGCTGCGCAAGAAGATCGGCGACATCACCGAGATGCTCGCCGAGATGCAGGGCGTGGCCAGCACCTACGAGGGCGTCACCGACCCCGGCCGCCCCACGGGCCGGCGGGGTGCCGCGGCCGACGCCGACGTGGCCGCGGACCTCTCGGTGGCCACCGGGGAGCGCCCCACGGACATGCCCAAGGCCGAGCTGGCCGAACTCATCGCCCAGCTCACCGACCAGATGCACTCGGCGGCCGAGCAGCTGCAGTTCGAGCTGGCAGGGCGGCTGCGTGACGAGATCGCCGAGCTGCGCAAGGAGCTGCGGCAGATGGAGCGCGCCACCGGCTGACCCCACCCCCACCGAGGCGGCCACCCCGTAGGATGACCCCTCGACGGAGGGGAGTATCCCCGCGTGAGCTCTCGTCATCACGAAGCCCGGGTGCGGCCGCCAGGCCCCAACGACCGGCGCTTCCGGGAGTTCGGCCCACCCGAGGTGGGAGAGACCTCCGGCCCGTGACCACGTGCCACCCCGGTGGCCGCAACGGAAGGTTCCCCTCCCATGACAGTTCCCCTCTGGGTCTGGATCGTCAGCCTCGTCGTCACCCTGGGCGTCCTCGCCTTCGACGTCTGGTGGGCGATGCGCAACCCCCACGTGCCCTCCCGCAAGGAGACCACCGGGTTCCTGACCGTCTACGTCAGCGCCGCCGTCCTCTTCGGCATCGGCGTCTGGGTGCTCGCCGGCCACCAGTACGGCACCGAGTTCTTCGCCGGCTGGCTCACCGAGTACTCGCTGAGCATCGACAACCTCTTCATCTTCCTCATCATCATGAGCAAGTTCGGGGTGCCGCGGAAGTACCAGCAGGACGCCCTGCTGTGGGGCATCATCATCGCCCTGGTGCTGCGCGCGATCTTCATCGCCGTGGGGGCCACCGCGATCAACGCGTTCTCGTGGATCTTCTACCTCTTCGGTGCCTTCCTCATCTACACCGCCGTCAAGCTCTTCCTGGAGTCGATCAACGACGAGGACGAGGACGAGTTCGAGGAGAACGCGTTCATCACCTTCGTCAAGAACCGTTTCCCGGCCACCGACTCGTGGGAGCACGGCACCCACTTCCTCGCAAGGATCGACGGCAAGAAGCTCATCACGCCGATGTTCATCACCGTCATCGCGCTGGGCTCCACCGACCTGCTGTTCGCGCTGGACTCCATCCCGGCCATCTTCGGCCTCACCCAGGAGCCCTACCTGGTGCTCATGGCCAACATCTTCGCGCTGATGGGTCTGCGCCAGCTGTTCTTCCTGCTCGGTGACCTGCTGCAGCGCCTGGTCTACCTGGGCATCGGCCTCTCGGTGCTGCTGGCCTTCATCGGTGTCAAGCTCATCCTCCACGCGATGCACGAGAACGAGCTGCCCTTCATCAACGGTGGGGAGCACATCGCCTGGGCCCCGGACATCCCGATCCTCGTGTCGCTGGGCGCCATCGTGCTCATCCTCGGCGTGACGACGATCGCCAGCCTCATCAAGTCCAGCAAGGACCGCCGCAAGGCGGAGGAACCGGATCAGGAGTACATGATCCTGGACGGCAAGAAGGTGCCGATCAACCGCGACAACTGATCCGCTGGTCGCCTCAGGCGCCCGGTTCCGCTCCGGCGGGCCGGGCGCCTCGTCGTGGCCGGGACATCACGATGATGCTGGCCGCCACCACCAGGGCGATGCCGAGCAGCTGCGGCCCGCGGAGCCCCTGGCCGAGCACGACCGCACCGGCTGCGGCCGCGGCGGCCGGCTCCAGGCTCAGGAGCACGCCGAACACGCCGGGGGCCAACCGGCGCAGGGCCACCAGCTCGAGGCTGTAGGGGACGGCCGAGGATGCCAGCGACACCCCCAGCCCCACGAGGAGCACGTGGGGGTCGAGCAGGGTGCTCCCGGCGGTCGCGATGCCGGCCGGGGCGAGCACCAGGGCGCCCAGCACCATCGCCAGGGCGACCCCGTCGAGCCCGGTGAAGTGTCGGCCCACGCGCGCGCGCTGGTGAGGATGTAGCCGCACCAGCAGGCGCCGGCGAGCGCCGCCAGCAGGGCACCGAGGGGGTCCACCCCCTGACCGCCGGCGACGGCCGCCCACGCGCCGCTCACGAGGACAACGCCCGTGGCCGCGGCGGCGACGGCGAGCAGGTCCCGGCGGGTGCGGGAGAGCACGGCGGACATCACCAGCGGACCGGTGAACTCGATGGTGACGGCCACGCCGATGGGCAGGCGGTCCAGCGAGGCGTAGAAGAAGAGGTTCATCGCCGTCATGGCCACGGCGAAGGCGACCACGGCCCGCCAGTCCGCGGCCGAGCGGCCACGCAGCGTGGGACGGGCCGCGGCCACGAGCAGCAACCCGGCGAGGGTGAGCCGCAGGGCGGTGGTGCCGACGACGCCGACGGTGGGCAGCAGGGTGGCCGCGAACGCCCCACCGACCTGCACGCTCACCACGGCCGCCAGCACCATCCCCACCGGGCCGAGGTCGGACCCGGTGCGGGCCGTACGGGGGAGGGACATGGCGGGAGTCTAGGGAGCGCCAGGGGAATGGTGGCGCGCGTGGGGAGGTTGTCGGTGGTCGTTCCTAGACTGGCGGCCGTGACCGGCGGCGCCGGTCGTGCGCCCCACCGACCCCTGCGGTGCGCGGCGCCCCCAGACCCCGTGTCGACCGAGTGAGGACCAGCGCGTGAGCACCGAGAAGGCACCGGCCCGAGACCGCATCGTGGTGCGGGGGGCCCAGGAGAACAACCTCAAGGACGTCTCCGTGGACTTCCCGCGCGACGCCCTCGTGGCGTTCACCGGCCTGTCCGGCTCCGGCAAGTCGTCCCTGGCCTTCGACACGATCTTCGCCGAGGGCCAGCGCCGCTACATGGAGTCCCTCAGCTCCTACGCCCGCCAGTTCCTGGGGCAGATGGACAAGCCGCAGGTGGAGTTCATCGAGGGTCTCTCCCCGGCCGTGGCCATCGACCAGAAGTCCACCAGCCGCAACCCGCGCTCCACGGTGGGCACCATCACCGAGGTGCACGACTACCTGCGCCTGCTCTTCGCCCGAGCCGGCGTTCTGCACTGCCCGGTGTGCGGCGAGGAGGTCTCGCAGCAGACCCCGCAGCAGATCGTCGACCAGGTGGCCGCGGCCCCGGAGGGCACGCGCTTCCAGGTGCTGGCCCCGGTGGTGCGGGAGCGCAAGGGCGAGCACGTGGAGCTCTTCAAGGAGCTGCAGACCAGCGGATACGCCCGCGCCCGCGTGGACGGCGAGACCGTGCAGCTGAGCAGCCCGCCCCAGCTGGCCAAGACGCGCAAGCACACCATCGAGGTGGTCGTGGACCGACTGCGCGCCAAGCACGTCGAGGGGGAGCCCGAGCGCTCCTTCGTCACCCGCCTCACCGACTCGGTGGAGACCGCGCTCCGCCTGGCCGAGGGACGCGTCGTCATCGACTACGTGGACGTCTCCGAGGAGGGCGACCCCAGCGGCCTGCCGCCCGAGCGCGTGCTCTCCGAGCACCTCGCGTGCCCCAACGAGCACCCCATCGGCATCGAGGAGATCGAGCCGCGGACCTTCTCGTTCAACGCCCCCTTCGGCGCCTGCCCCACCTGCCACGGCATCGGCACCGAGCTCGAGGTCGACCCCGACCTGCTCGTGCCCGACGAGGAGCTCAGCCTCAACCAGGGCGCGGTGACCCTGTGGGCGCAGGGCAAGAAGATGGCCGACTACCACCGGCGCCTCGTGGAGGCCCTCGCCCAGGAGCTGTCCTTCGACATGGACACCCCGTGGCGCGCGCTGCCGCAGCGTGCCCGCAAGGCCGTGCTGTACGGCCACGAGCACAAGGTGCACGTGCGCTACCGCAACCGCTTCGGCCGGGAGCGCTCGTACTCCACCGGGTTCGAGGGGGCCGTCACCCAGGTCAAGCGCCTGCACGCCGACACCGAGTCCGACCAGATGCGGGAGCGCTACCAGCAGCTCATGCGACAGATCCCGTGCCCGTCCTGCAAGGGCGCCCGCCTGCGCCCGGAGGTGCTCGCGGTGCGCATCGACGGCATCAACATCGCCGAGCTCTCGCGCCTGTCCATCGCCGAGGCGTCCGCCTTCCTCGAGGGGATGACGCTCAGCACCCAGCAGGCACGCATCGCCCAGCAGGTGCTCAAGGAGATCCAGGCCCGTCTGGGCTTCCTCCTCGACGTGGGGCTCGACTACCTCACGCTCGACCGCGCCGCCGGCTCGCTCTCCGGTGGAGAGGCGCAGCGCATTCGCCTGGCCACGCAGATCGGTGCGGGCCTGGTGGGCGTGCTCTACGTGCTCGACGAGCCCTCCATCGGCCTGCACCAGCGGGACAACCAGCGCCTCATCGACACGCTGACCCGCCTGCGCGACCTCGGCAACACGCTCGTGGTGGTGGAGCACGACGAGGACACCATCCGCACCGCCGACTGGGTCATCGACATCGGCCCCGGGGCCGGCGAGCACGGGGGAGAGGTCGTCTACTCCGGCGAGGTCGACGGCCTGCTGTCCAGCGACTCGATCACCGGCGACTACCTGGCCGGTCGCCGCTCCATCCCCACGCCGACGGAGCGCCGACCGGGCAACGGCAACGCCCTGGAGGTCAAGGGCGCCGCGGAGAACAACCTGCAGAAGGTGGACGTCACCTTCCCGCTGGGCACGTTCACCTGCGTCACCGGCGTCTCCGGCTCCGGCAAGTCCACCCTGGTCAACGACATCCTGTACACGACCCTGGCCAACCGCCTCAACGGGGCGCGGCGCATCCCGGGCCGCCACCGCACCGTCAAGGGGCTGGAGCATCTCGACAAGGTGGTCCACGTCGACCAGAGCCCCATCGGGCGCACGCCCCGGTCCAACCCGGCCACCTACACCGGCGTGTTCGACAAGGTGCGCAAGCTCTTCGCCGAGACCGAGGACGCCCGCGTGCGCGGCTACGGCCCGGGGCGCTTCAGCTTCAACGTCAAAGGCGGTCGCTGCGAGGCCTGCTCCGGCGACGGCACCCTGCGCATCGAGATGAACTTCCTGCCGGACGTCTACGTGCCGTGCGAGGTGTGCAAGGGCAAGCGCTACAACCGCGACACCCTCGAGGTGAAGTTCAAGGGCCGCACCATCGCCGAGGTGCTGGAGATGTCCATCGAGGAGGGGCTGGAGTTCTTCGGCGCCATCGGGTCCATCTCCCGCCACCTGCAGACGCTCGTGGACGTGGGCCTGGGCTACGTGCGCCTCGGCCAGCCGGCCACCACCCTCTCCGGTGGTGAGGCCCAGCGCGTCAAGCTGGCCGCCGAGCTGCAGAAGCGCTCCAGCGGTCGCACCGTCTACGTGCTCGACGAGCCGACTACGGGCCTGCACTTCGAGGACGTGCGCAAGCTGTTGGGGGTGCTGCAGTCGCTGGCGGACAAGGGCAACACGGTGCTGGTCATCGAGCACAACCTCGACGTCATCCGCAGCGCCGACCACGTCATCGACATGGGGCCCGAGGGCGGCGACGGCGGCGGCACCGTGGTGGCCACCGGCACCCCCGAGGAGGTGGCTCAGGTGGAGGCCAGCCACACCGGCCGATACCTCGCCGAGGCCCTGCAGGCCGCCGCGCACTGATGGCGGACCCCGCCAGCTACCGTCCCCGCCCCGGGGAGATCCCCACCTCCCCGGGGGTGTACCGCTTCCGCGACGTCCACGGGCGGGTCATCTACGTGGGCAAGGCCAAGTCGCTGCGCCCGCGGCTCAGCTCGTACTTCCAGAACCCAGCCCAGCTCCACCCCCGCACCCGGCAGATGGTGCGCACCGGCGCGTCGGTCGAGTGGACGGTGGTGAACACCGAGGTCGAGGCGCTCCAGCTGGAGTACGCCTGGATCAAGGAGTTCGACCCGCGCTTCAACGTCAAGTACCGCGACGACAAGTCGTACCCCTACCTGGCGGTCACCTGGTCCGAGGAGGTGCCGCGCGCCATGGTGATGCGCGGCGCCAAGCGGAAGGGCAACCGCTACTACGGCCCGTTCGCGCAGGCCTGGGCCATCCGCGAGGTGCTGGACCTGGCCACCCGTGTGTTCCCCATCCGCACCTGCAGCAAGGGCGTCTACCACCGGGCGCAGGTGTCGGGGCGCCCCTGCCTCCTCGGCTACATCGACAAGTGCTCGGCGCCGTGCACCGGGGCCATCAGCCCCGAGGACCACCGTGCCCTCGTGGACGACTTCTGCCGCTTCATGAACGGCGAGACCGCCGGCTTCGTCCGGCAGATCACCGAGCGCATGCAGCAGGCCGCCGCCGACCTGGACTTCGAGAACGCCGCCCGGCTCCGCGACGACCTCGGCGCCCTGGAGAAGGTGCTCGAGAAGTCCGCGGTGGTCTTCAACGAGTCCGTGGACGCCGACCTGTTCGGCATCGCCGACGACGAGCTCGAGGCCGCCGTCCAGGTCTTCCACGTGCGCGGCGGGCGCATCCGGGGCCAGCGCGGGTGGGTCGTGGACAAGGAGGAGCACCCCACCGCCGAGGCCATCGAGCACCTGCTGCGCCAGTTCTACGGCACGGGCGAGGAGGACATCCCCCGGGAGGTGCTCGTCTCCACCGACCCGACCGACCACGAGGTGCTCACCGAGTGGCTGTCAGGCATGCGGGGGTCCGCGGTCACCATCCGCACCCCCGAACGGGGCGACAAGGCCACTCTGCTGCGCACCGTCATCCGCAACGCCGAGGAGTCCCTGGCCCGCCACAAGATGACCCGCGCCGGGGACCTCACGGCCCGGTCGGCGGCGCTGGCGGAGCTCGAGGAGGCCCTCGGCCTGCCCGAGGCCCCGCTGCGCATCGAGTGCTACGACATCTCCCACACGCAGGGGGAGAACTCCGTGGGCTCGATGGTGGTCTTCGAGGACGGCCTGCCGCGCAAGGCCGAGTACCGCCGCTTCATCGTCCGCGAGCCGGCCGACGACACCCGCGCGATGGGGGAGGTGCTCACCCGCCGCTTCCGCCACGGCACCGCCACCCCCGAGGGGGACGCGCTGGCCGACTCCCCGGACGCCCGGAGCAGCGGCAGCCAGTCCGGCACCAGCCGCCCCGGCCGACCCGCCAAGCGCTTCGCCTACCCGCCGCAGCTGGTCGTCGTGGACGGCGGCCTGCCGCAGGTGAACGCGGCCCGGGCGGCCCTGGACGCCGCGGGGGCCGGGGACGTGGCCGTCGTGGGGCTGGCCAAGCGCCTCGAGGAGGTGTGGGTGCCGGGCGACGAGTTCCCCCTCGTGCTGCCCCGCGGCGGGGACGCGCTCTTCCTCCTCCAACGCCTGCGCGACGAGGCGCACCGCTTCGCCATCACCTTCCACCGCCAGCGCCGCTCCAAGGCCATGACCGCCAGTGAGCTCGACACCGTCCCCGGCCTCGGCCCGGCCCGCCGCAAGGCGCTCCTGGAGGCCTTCGGCACCGTCCGCGGGATCCGCGCCGCCACCGTCGAGGAGCTGGGGGAGGTGCCCGGCATCGGGCCCGCCCTGGCGCGCACCGTGCACGAGCACCTGGCCGGGTCGCAGGCCGCCCCGGCGGTCAACGTCACCACCGGCGAGGTGCTGGACTGAACCCTGCGAGGATGGCCCCATGACGACCTCCTCGACCGGCGGGGTGTGGCAGGCCCCCCGCACCGCCGTGGTGACCGAGCTCCTGCGCCAGGCCGAGCAGTCCCCCTCCGGACCCCACCTCGGGGAGGCGGGGGAGATCGCGGTGGTGACGGGCCTCTCCGGGGCCGGGCGCACCACCGTCACCAACGTGCTGGAGGACACCGGCTGGTACGTGGTGGACAACCTGCCGCCCTCCCTCATCGGGAACCTCGCCGCGATGTCCGACCGCCTTCGCGTGGAGGCCGACCGTGCGCCCCGCCTCGCGGTGGCCTGCACGGTGCCGTCCGAAGCCGTGGTCGAGGACCTGGCCGAGGCGCTCAAGGAGCTGCGGGCCGCCGGCTGGAAGCCGTGGGTGCTCTACCTGGACGCCAGCGAGGCCGAGCTCGTGCGCCGCTACGAGGCGGTGCGCCGCCCGCACCCGCTGCAGGGCCAGGGGCGCCTGCTCGACGGCATCCGCGCCGAGCGCCGCCTGCTGGGCAGCCTGCGCGCCACCGCCGACGTGGTGGTGGACACCAGCGGCCTCAACGTGCACCAGCTCTCCGCCCAGATCGGCCGCATGGTCGAGCCCGGCGAGGACCTGCCCCGGGTGTCGGTGATGAGCTTCGGCTTCAAGTACGGCCTGCCACTGGACGCCGACATCGTGCTGGACCTGCGCTTCCTGCCCAACCCCTACTGGGTGCCCGAGCTGCGCGCCCACAACGGCACCGAGGCCCCGGTGCGCGACTTCGTCCTGGCCCAGGAGGGTGCGCTGGACTTCGTGGAGCGCGCGCTGGACATGCTGGAGCCGATGGTGGCGGGCTATCGCCGCGAGCACCGCCGCTTCGTCACGCTGGCCGTGGGCTGCACCGGCGGCAAGCACCGCTCGGTGGCGATCACCGAGGAGCTGGCGCGGCGTCTGGCCGAGCGCGAGGTGGCCGTGCGCTCCCTGCACCGGGACCTGGGGCGCGATTGAGCGCCGTGGGTGTTTGTGCGGCGGCCCGCGGCAGGGGAAACTGAGCGAATGGCCGAACTCAGCTCCGGACGCCAGCCGGCCCTCACCGGGTCGTTGCAGCTGCCCCCACGCGTCGTCGCGATGGGGGGCGGCCACGGGCTCTACGCGTCCCTCACCGCCCTGCGCCACCTGACCCGTGACCTCACGGCAGTGGTCACGGTGGCCGACAACGGCGGCTCCAGCGGCCGGCTGCGCGACGACTACGACACCATCCCGCCCGGCGACCTGCGCATGGCGCTGGCGGCCCTGTGCGACGACACCGAGAAGGGCCAGGCCTGGCGCGAGCTGCTGCAGCACCGCTTCCCGCGCTCCCGCCGCCACGGGGACGGCGAGGTGGGGCCCGAGAAGCTCGTCGGCGAGCTCGAGGGCCACGCCATGGGCAACCTCATGATCCTCACCGCGTGGAGCCGCCTCGGCGGCCCGGTGGAGGGGCTCGCCGCCCTGGGCCGCCTCATCGGTGCCCGCGGCCGCGTGCTGCCGATGTGCTCCCGCCCGCTGGGCATCGAGGCCACCGTCCGTGGTGCCGACCCCGCCGACCCGCACCGTCGGGACGTGGTGGTGGGCCAGAAGGAGGTGGCCCGCAGCGCCGGCTACGTGGAGCAGGTGCGCCTCTTCCCGCAGGACGCCAGCGCCGAGCCGCAGGCTGTCCAGGAAGTGATGGCCGCCGACTGGGTCGTGCTGGGCCCGGGCTCCTGGTACACCTCGGTGATGCCGCACCTGCTGGTGCCGGACCTGCGCGACGCCATCGTGGCCACCCCGGCCCGGCGCGTGCTCACCATGAACATCGACAGCACCGGGGAGAACCAGGGCCGCTCGCCGGCCGAGCAGCTGGCCGCCGTGCTGGAGAACGCCCCGGGCTTCGTGCCCAATGTGGTGCTCGTGGACCACCACCAGGTGGCCGACCCCGAGGACCGGTCCGCCCTGGAGGCCCTCGTGCGGGAGTCCGACGGCGACCTCCACGTGGCCGACCTCGTGAGCCGCACCCGCCCCGGCGTGCACGACGTGATGCGCCTGGCCACCGCCTACCAGGACGTGCTGCACCTGGGCTGACCCACGGTGTGGGACGGGTCACGTCAGGCTGCGTGGGATCATGGCGGTCATGGCCATGACCTCATCCCTCAAGGACGAACTGTCGCGCGTCGCCGTGCCGACCGCCGAGGCTCGCAAGGCAGAGGTCTCCTCGCTGCTGCGCTTCGCCGGTGCCCTGCACCTGGTGGGTGGCCGCATCGTCATCGAGGCCGAGGTCGACACCGCCAGCGCCGCCCGGCGCACGCGCGCCACCATCAGCGAGCTCTACGGGCACGACAGCGAGCTGCTCGTGCTCACCGCCGGGGGGCTGCGCAAGACCAACCGCTACGTGGTCCGGGTGGTCGAGGGGGGCCAGTCGCTCGCCCGCCAGACCGGCCTGCTCGACACCCAGGGTCGGCCCGTGCGCGGCCTGCCGGCCCGGGTGGTTCGTGGCCCCATCAGCTCGGCCGAGGCCGCCTGGCGGGGCGCCTTCCTGGCGCGCGGCTCCCTCGTGGGCCCCGGGCGTTCCTCCAGCCTCGAGGTCACCTGCCCCGGCCCGGAGGCGGCCCTGGCCCTGGTGGGCGCCGCCCGCCGCCTGGACATCACGGCCAAGTCGCGCGAGGTGCGCGGCGTGGACCGGGTGGTGGTGCGCGACGGCGACGGCATCAGCGCGCTGCTGACGCGCATGGGGGCGCACGACGCGGTGCTGGCCTGGGAGGAGGGCCGCCTGCGCCGCGAGGTGCGCGGCACTGCCAACCGCCTGGCCAACTTCGACGACGCCAACCTGCGCCGCTCGGCCCGCGCCGCGGTGGCCGCCAGCGCCCGCGTGGCCCGGGCGATGGAGCTGCTCGGCGAGGAGGTGCCCGACCACCTGCGCGTGGCCGGCCAGCTGCGCATGCAGCACAAGCAGGCCTCGCTGGAGGAGCTCGGCCAGCTGGCGGACCCGCCACTCACCAAGGACGCGGTGGCGGGGCGCATCCGGCGCCTGCTGGCGATGGCCGACCGCCGCGCCGCCGAGCTGGGCGTGGACGACACCCGCGTGACGGTGAGCGAGGCAGAGGTGGACGCCCTGCTCACCGAGCACCCGCCCGCCGCCACCGCGGCCGGGCCCGAGGCGTCCCGCGAGACCTGACCCGCACGGGGTACCGTGCCCTGCGGCGGCACCGACCGCTGACCTCCGACGACCCCGGAAAGGCCTCATCGTGCGCACCATCGACGACCTGGGCGACCTGCGCGGCAAGCGCGTCCTCGTCCGCTCCGACCTCAACGTCCCGCTGGACGGCACCACCATCACCGACGACGGTCGCCTGGTGGCGTCGGCGCCCACGCTGAAGAAGCTCTCCGAGGCCGGCGCCAGGGTCGTCGTCGTGGCGCACCTGGGCCGCCCCAAGGGCGAGCCGGACCCGCAGTACTCCCTGCAGCCGGTCGTCGGCCGCCTCTCGGAGCTGGTCGGCCGTGAGGTCGCCTTCGCCACCGACACGGTCGGCGAGTCCGCGCAGGCCACCGTCGACGGCCTAGGCGAGGGCGACATCGCCCTGCTGGAGAACCTGCGCTTCAACGCCGGCGAGACGAGCAAGGACGTCGCCGAGCGTGGGGCCTTCGCCGGCCAGCTGGCCCAGTTCGCCGACGCCTACGTCTCCGACGGTTTTGGGGTGGTGCACCGTGCCCAGGCCTCCGTGCACGAGATCGCCCAGCAGCTCCCCTCCGCCGCCGGCGGCCTGGTGCAGGCCGAGGTGGAGGTGGCCCAGCGCCTCACCACCGACCCCGAGCGTCCCTACGCCGTCGTGCTCGGTGGCGCCAAGGTGAGCGACAAGCTCGGCGTCATCGACAACCTCATCAAGACCGCGGACCGCCTGCTCATCGGTGGCGGCATGGTGTTCACCTTCCTCAAGGCCCAGGGCCACGAGGTGGGCAGGAGCCTGCTCGAGGCCGACCAGGTGGAGACCTGCAAGGGCTACCTGGAGCAGGCCCGCGAGAAGGGCGTGGAGATCGTGCTGCCCACCGACGTGGTGGCCGCCACCGAGTTCTCCGCCGAGGCCGACCACGAGGTCGTGGCCGCCGACGCCATCCCGGCCGACCGCATGGGCCTGGACATCGGTCCGGAGTCCGCGCGCCTGTTCGCCGAGAAGCTCGCCGACTGTCGCACCGTGTTCTGGAACGGCCCCATGGGCGCCTTCGAGATGGAGCCCTACGCCGCCGGCACGAAGGCCGTCGCGCAGGCCCTGGCCGACATCACGAAGGACGGCGCGCTCACCGTCGTCGGCGGTGGCGACTCCGCCGCGGCCGTGCGCCAGCTGGGCTTCGCCGACGAGGACTTCGGCCACATCTCCACCGGTGGCGGCGCCTCGCTGGAGTACCTGGAGGGCAAGGAGCTCCCGGGCCTCACGGTGCTCGCATGACCGACCGCCTGCCGTTCATCGCCGGCAACTGGAAGATGAACACCGACCACCTGCAGGGCACCCACCTGGTGCAGAAGCTGGACTGGGTGCTCAAGGACGCGCGGCACGACCACGAGTCCGTGGAGGTGGCGCTCTTCCCGCCGTTCACCCACCTGCGCAGCGTGGACACCCTCATCCAGGCCGACCGCATGGACCTGCGCCTGGGCGCCCAGGACCTCTCCCAGCACGCCTCGGGCGCGCACACCGGTGACGTCTCGGGCTCGATGCTGGCCAAGCTCGGCTGCACCTACGTCATCGTGGGCCACTCCGAGCGCCGCGCCGACCACGGCGAGACCGACGAGATCGTGCGCGCCAAGGTCGGTGCCGCGCTCGAGGCCGGGCTGTCGCCGGTGGTGTGCGTGGGGGAGTCCTCCGAGGTCCGTGCGGCCGGGGAGCACCTGCCCTTCGTCACCGCGCAGGTGGCCGCCGCGCTGGACGGCCTGACCGCCGAGGAGCTGGCCACCACGGTCATCGCCTACGAGCCGGTGTGGGCCATCGGAACCGGGGAGGTCGCCTCCAGCGAGGACGCCCAGGAGGTCTGCGCCGCGGTGCGCGCGCAGGTGGCCTCCACCCACGGCGACGCGCTGGCCGCCTCGATGCGGGTGCTCTACGGCGGGTCGGTGAAGGCCGCCACCATCGCCGAGCTCATGGAGCAGCCGGACGTGGACGGCGCCCTGGTGGGCGGCGCCTCCCTCGACGCCGAGGAGTTCGCCGCCATCGTGCGCTACCGGTCCCACCACGGGCGCTGACGGCACCGGTTGTTACCCTTCGCCCCATGGACATCATCCGCTGGATCCTCGATGCGGTGCTCGTGCTGACGAGCCTCTTCCTGGTGCTGCTCATCCTCATGCACAAGGGCAAGGGCGGCGGTCTGTCCGACATGTTCGGCGGAGGGGTCTCGGCCACCGGTGGGTCGTCCACGGTGGCCGAGCGCAACCTCAACCGCATCACCATCGGCATGGCGCTCACGTGGTTCGCCGCCATCGTGGCGCTGGGCGTCATCAAGTAAGGCAGGTCGCCCGGCGGCCCTGACCGCCCGGGCCGGACGACAGGAGCTGGGCATGGTCACCGGAGGACAGGCGATCCGCGGCACGCGCGTCGGGTCGGGGCCGATGGGGGAGATGGAGCGCGGCGAGGACGCCGCCTCCACCGAGGTGCTCTACCACTGCTGCAACGGGCACACCACGACCGTGCCCTTCTCCGCCGAGGCGGCCGAGGAGCTCCCCGAGGAGTGGGACTGCGTGCGCTGCGGCGTGCCGGCTGGTCGCGACCCGGAGAACCCGCCTCCCCCGCCCAGCATCCAGCCGTACAAGACGCATCTGGCCTACGTGCAGGAGCGTCGTGACGAGAAGGCCGGGGCGGCCCTGCTCGACGAGGCGCTGGCCCGCCTGCGGGAGCAGCGCGGCACCGCCTGAGGGGCGCGCCCCGGCGCTCAGCCCTCCAGTCGGGAGGCCGCCGCGCGGTCCAGGAACCAGCGCGTGCCGTGCCGCCCCACGGCCCACGCGGCCGGCACCTCCAGCGGTGCCCCGTCGCCCGGCAGGGGGACCTCCGGCCCGGCGAAGGCCTCGGACGCACTCGCCAGGGCCGCGGCCTTGCCCTCGCCGGTGGCCACGAGCCACACCTCGTCGGCGGCGCGGAGCACCGGCATCGTGAACGACACACGCAGCGGCGGGGGCTTGGGGGAGTCCTCCACGGCGGTGGTCCACCGGTCGGTGTGGCCGGAGTCCGGGTGGCCGGGGAACAGGGAGGCCACGTGGGCGTCCGGGCCCACACCCAGCACCAGCAGGTCGAACACCGGCAACCCGTCGGCCTGGGGCACCTCCTCCATGGCCACGGCGTACTCCTGGGCGGCGTCCTCGGCCCCCAGGCGGTCGGGCTCGGCGTCCGGGGCGACCGCGCCCACCACGTGCAGGCGGTCGTCGGCCACCGGGGCGTCACCCAGGGCGCGGCGCACCTGCAGGGCATTGCGCTCGGCATCGCCGGCGGGCAGGAAGCGCTCGTCGCTGAACCACCAGTCCACGCCGGAGAAGTCGGCCTCGCCGGTGGTCCAGCGGCGGCCCACCTCCTGGGCCACGGCCACGCCCATGGAGCCACCGGTGAGGCCCACGTGCGCGGCGGGGCGCTCGGCCAGCAGCGCCACGAGGGCATCCACGAGCGCGGACGCGGTCTGCTCGGGGGTCTGCGAGACGGTCAGCTGCGGAGTGGTCATGCGTCCTCCTTCTGCGGGGCGAGGGCCGCGGCCTCTGCGGCCAGGGCCGATGCGGTGTCCAGGGCCTTCCGCGCGCGGTAGGCCTCGCTGGCGGTGGTGCTGTCCACGTGCACCCGGCCCACGGCGCGCAGCACGCGCTCGTACACAGAGTCCACGTCCAGGCGGTGCAGCTCGGCGGCCAGGCTCTGCGCCATCGTGCTGTGGGGCAGGGTCACCCGGCGGGGCAGCTTGCCGGGCGCCAGCAGCACGGCGGTGTCGCCGTCCACGCGCACCAGGTCGATGGGGCCGGACTCCCGCTGCAGCCGTACCGACATCACGCCCTCACCGGGGCGGGAGCGGGCGCGCGTCACCGGGCAGTCCAGGCTCATGCCGAGCCACAGGCCCAGCAGGTCCACCCGGGGGCTGTCCGAGCCGCCGGTGACCGTCACCGAGGTCACCTGCTCGAAGGGCGGCTCGTCCAGCGCGGCGGCCAGCAACGCCCGCCACCGGGTGATGCGCGTCCACGCGATGTCGGTGTCGCCCGGGGCGTAGCTGGCGGCCATGCGGGCCAGCGTGGGGCCGGGGTCCCCGGCCTCGGCCATGGTGGTGATGCGCCGGCTGGCCACCTGGGCCACGGGGGAGTCGTGGAAGGAGGCCGGCGGGGCACCGGGCCACCAGGCCACCACGGGGGAGTCCGGCAGCAGCAGCGGCAGCAGCACCGCGTGCTCGTGCTCCACCAGCTCGCCGTGCAGGTGCAGCACCACGATCTCGCTGGCGCCGGCGTCGCCGCCCAGGCGCACCTGGGCGTCCAGCCGCGCGGCGCCCTCGGGGGAGCTCTTCACCAGCACGATGATGCGGCTCGGGTGCTGGCGGGTGGCGGCGGTGGCGATCTCCAGCACCTCGTCGATCCGGTCGGAGTGCGTCACGACGGCCAGGCTGAGCACGCGGCCCAGCGCCATCGCGCCCTGGTCGGTGCGGATCCGCACCAGCTCACGGGCCAGGGTGCGGGCCGAGACGTCGGGGTAGTCGAGGATCACGGGAGCCTCCAGGCGCGTCCGTCGGCGGCCATCATCGCGTCGCTGGACCGGGGACCCCAGGTGCCGGCCGGGTACTGGTCGGGGGCCGGGGCCTCGGGGGAGTCCCAGTGGGCGGTCACGGGGTCGAGGATGCGCCAGGACAGCTCGACCTCCTCGTGGCGGGGGAAGAGCGGCGGCTCGCCGAGCAGCACGTCCAGGATGAGCCGCTCGTAGGCCTCGGGGGAGGACTCGGTGAACGCGTTGCCGTAGCCGAAGTCCATGGTCACGTCGCGCACCTCCATCTGCGGCCCGGGCACCTTGGAGCCGAAGCGCATGGTGACACCCTCGTCCGGCTGCACGCGCACGACGATGGCGTTCTGCCCCAGCTCCTCGGTGGCGGTGTCCGTGAACGGCAGGTGCGGGGCCCGCTTGAACACCACGGCGATCTCGCTGACCCGCTTGCCCAGGCGCTTGCCGGCCCGCAGGTAGAACGGCACGCCGGCCCAGCGACGGGTGTCCACGGCCAGCTTGAGCGCGGCGTAGGTCTCGGTCACCGAGCCGCGCGCCACGCCCTCCTCCTGCAGGTAGCCGCCCACCTTCTCGTTGCCCTGCCAGCCCGCGGAGTACTGGCCGCGCACAGCGGACTCCTCCACCGGCCCGGCCAGGGAGGTGGAGGCCAGCACCTTCTCCTTCTCGGTGCGCAGGTCCTTGGCCTCGAAGCTCACCGGCTCCTCCATGGCCGTGAGGGCCATGAGCTGCAGCAGGTGGTTCTGGATGACGTCGCGGGCGGCGCCGACGCCGTCGTAGTAGCCGGCGCGTCCGGCGATGCCGATGTCCTCGGCCATCGTGATCTGCACGTGGTCCACGTAGTGGGAGTTCCAGATCGGCTCGAACATCTGGTTGGCGAAGCGCAGCGCCAGGATGTTCTGCACCGTCTCCTTGCCCAGGTAGTGGTCGATGCGGAAGATCGCGTCGGCGGGGAAGACCTCCTCCACGATCGCGTTGAGCTCGCGGGCCGACTGCTCGTCGTGGCCGAAGGGCTTCTCGATGACGACGCGGCGCCAGGAGCCCTCGTGCGGGGTGGAGAGCCCGGCGGCCTGCAGCTGCTGGCACACCTCGGCGAAGAAGCGGGGCGGGATGGAGAGGTAGAAAGCCCGGTTGCCCCCGGTGCCGCGCAGGGCGTCGAGCTCCTCGAGAACGGTGGCCAGCTCGGCGTAGGCGTCGGGGTCGTCGAAGGTCCCGGCCACGAAGCGGGTGCCCTGGGCCAGGGTGTTCCACACGTCCTCGTCGAAGGGGGTGCGGGAGTGCTCCTTGACCGCGGCCTTCACCTCGGCGGCGAAGTCCTGCCCGTCCCAGTCGCGGCGGGCGAAGCCCACCAGGGAGAAGCCCGAGGGGAGCAGGCCGCGGTTGGCGAGGTCGTAGATCGCCGGCAGCAGCTTCTTGCGGGCCAGGTCGCCGGTGACGCCGAAGAGCACCAACGCGCTCGGCCCGGCGATGCGGGGCAGGCGCTTGTCGTCGTCGACCCGCAGCGGGTTGTGGTCGGCGGCCACGCGCGCAGGGCTCATGCCTCGTTCCCCCGGCGCCCGTCCTGCCCGCAGCCTGCGGTGAGGGCCTGCAGCACGGCGGTGTACCCGGCATCGGACAGGGCGTGCAGGCGCAGCACGGGCCGGCCGTGCTCGGCGAGCACCTGTGCGTCGCCGGCCGCCTGGGCGGCGATGAGCTCACCGAAGGTGAAGTCCCGGCCGGGGACCTCCAGGTCGGCGCCCTCGGGGACGGCCCGGGTGACCTGCAGGTACACCCCGTCGGCGGGGCCGCCCTTGTGGAACTGGCCGGTGGAGTGCAGGAAGCGCGGGCCGAACCCGACGGTCACCGGACGCCCCGTGGCCGCGGTGAGGGCGGCCTGCACCGCGGCCGCCTCGTCCCCGTGCTGCCAGCGGTCCACGTAGGCCATCACCGCGAGGTAGCCCGAGGGCCCCACCTGTGCCAGCAGGGCGTCGACCGCCTGCTGCACCGAGGCGGCGTCCCCGAGGAAACCGCCCTCGGCGCGGACCTCCACCTCCGAGGCGACGAGAGCGGGCTCGGAGGAGCCGCCGGCCCCACCGGACATCTGCTGGCAGGCGGCCTTCTTGGCACTCTCCACGTCCGGCTGGTCGAAGGGGTTGATGCCCAGGAGGTACCCGGCCACGGCCGTGGCGGTCTCCCAGAGTAGGAACTGCCCGCCGAGCGAGCCGCCCACGTTCACCACGGCGGCGGGGTTCTCGGCGTCCACCGGCTGCAGGTCGTCGCCGGCGAACCAGTCGTCGCGCTCGTCCACCTCTTCGCCGATGACGCGCGCCGCGGTCACGTCCGGCAGATCGGCCAGGCGGTGGGAGAGGGGCTCGCCACCCTGCGTGGAGAGAAGGTCCACCACCGGCAGCACGCCGGTGCCCTGCTTGCCGGTGGACTCGGCGACGAGCTGCTCGGCCCAGTCACCCAGCCCACGGATGGACGTGCCGGCGTCGCTCACCACGAGCACGTCCCGGCGTGTGCCCTCGAGGCCGGCGAGCACCGCCCCCAGGCGCAGCGCGGGGTTGCCTGCCTCGTCCTCGGCCAGCACGTCGGCCACGGCCTCGGCCTCGTCGAGCAGGGCCTCCACGTCCACGCCGGCCAGCCCGCTGGGCACCAGCCCGAAGGCAGTGAGCGCGCTGTAGCGACCACCCACCTCGGGGTCGGCGTTCACCACGGCCCATCCCGCGGCCCGTGCCTCCTCGTCGAGGGGGGAACCGGGGTCGGTCACGACCACCACGTGGTCGGCGGGGTCGAGCCCGGCGGCCTCGAGGGCGGCCACGAAGGCCCGGCGCTGCGAGTCGGTCTCGGCGGTGGAGCCGCTCTTGGAGCTCACCACCACCACGGTGCGGGCGAGATCCTCCGGCGTGCCCAGGGCCGTGCGCACCATCTGCGGGTCGGAGGAGTCGCACACCACGAGCTCCCGGCCCGCGGTGGTGGTGACCACCTCCGGCGCCAGCGAGGAGCCGCCCATGCCGCACAGCACCACCCGGTCGTGCCCGCGGTGGCGGTCGGCGAGGGTCTCCACCTCGCCCACCAGCGACCGGCTGGTGCGGTGCAGGTCCACCCACCCGAGCCGCTTCCGGGCCTCCTCGTGCGCGGCCTCGCCCCACACGGTGGCGTCCTTCGCGGCGATGCGGCTGGCCACCTTCTCGGTCACCAGGCGCTCCACGTGCGCGGCGATGGCGTCCGCGGCCGGTCCGGTGGCGTCGACGATGATCTCGCTGGAGCGTTCCAACACGGGTGGTTCCCCTTCTCGGGCGGGTGGCTGCAGGTGGGTCAGGACGTCGCGGCGTCGAGCTGTTGCTGCACCGAGCCGAGCAACTCGTCCCAGGCGTCGGCGAACTTCTGCACGCCCTCGCGCTCCAGCTGGTCCACCACCTCCTGGTAGCGGATGCCCAGGGCCTCGAGGCGGTCCAGCACCGCGGAGGACTCCGCGTAGGTGGACTGCACCGTGTCACCGGTGACCTCCGCGTGGTCAGCGGTGGCCTCCAGGGTGGCGGCCGGCATCGTGTTGACGGTGTTGGGGGCCACCAGGCCGGTGACGTACAGCGTGTCCGGCAGGGACTCGTCCTTCACCGAGGTGGAGGCCCACAGCGGGCGCTGCACGGTCGCGCCGTCGTCGGCGAGGGTCTGCCAGCGCGGGGTGGAGAACACCTCGTCGAAGGCCTGGTAGGCCAGGCGGGCGTTGGCCAGGGCGGCCCTCCCCCTGAGATCGGCCGCGGCCGGGTCGCCCAGGGCGGCCAGGCGCTTGTCCACCTCGGCGTCCACGCGGGAGACGAAGAAGCTCGCCACCGAGTGGATGGTGGACAGGTCGCGGCCGGCCTCGCGGGCCTGCTCCAGGCCGGTGAGGTAGGCGTTCATCACACCGCGGTAGCGGTCGAGGGAGAAGATGAGCGTCACGTTGACGCTGATGCCCTCGGCGATCACCTGGGTGATGGCCGGCAGGCCCTCCACCGTGGCCGGGATCTTGATGAGCAGGTTCGGCCGGTCGATGGTCTGCCACAGGCGGCGGGCCATCTCCACGGTGCCCTGGGTGTCGGCGGCCAGGCGCGGGTCAACCTCGATGGAGACGCGGCCGTCCTGCCCGCCGGTCCGTTCGTACAGGGGGAGGAGCACGTCGCAGGCGTCGGCCACGTCGGTGGTGGTGAGGCGGTACACGGCCTCGTCCACGTCCACGCCCTCGGCGGCGATCTCGCGCACCTGCTCGTCGTAGTCGGCGGCCTCGGCCAGCGCCTTGGCGAAGATGGACGGGTTGGTGGTCACGCCGACGACGGCGCGGGTGTCCACGTACTCCTGCAGCCGGCCCTCGCGGACCATAGGGCGGGAGAGGTCGTCCAGCCAGATGGAGACGCCCTGCGCGGAGAGGTCCCGCACCGGCTGCGGGGCGCCGGGGAACTCCAGGCGGGTGACGGCGCTGGCCTCGGGGGTGGTGTGCGACATGCTCACTGGCCTTCCACGATCGACAGGGACTTCCGGGCCGCGGCCACGGTGGCCGCGGCGGTGATGCCGAACTCCTCGAACAGCACCTCGGCGGGGGCGGAGGCCCCGAAGTGCTCCAGGGAGACGGCCTGACCGGCGTCGCCCAGCAGGTCCCACCAGGACATCGCCAGGCCGGCCTCCACGCTCACGCGTGCGCGCACCGACGGCGGGAGCACCTCGTCGCGGTAGGCCTGGTCCTGGGCGTCGAACCACTCGCGGCACGGCATCGAGACGACGCGGGTGCCGATGCCCTCGGCCTGCAGCGTCCTGCGGGCCTCCAGCGCGAGCTGCACCTCCGACCCGGTGGCCATGAGGAGCACCCGGAGCTCGCCCTCGGCGTCGGCCAGCACGTAGCCGCCCTTGGCCACGCCCTCGGCCGAGGCGTACTGCTCGCGGTCCAGGTGCGGCACCGCCTGCCGGGTCAGGATCAGCGCGGCCGGGTGGTCCACGTGGCCCAGCACCGTGCGCCAGGCCACGGCGGTCTCGTTGGCGTCGGCGGGGCGCACCACGTCCAGGCCGGGGATGGCACGCAGCGAGGCCAGGTGCTCCACCGGCTGGTGCGTGGGGCCGTCCTCGCCCAGGCCGATGGAGTCGTGCGTCCACACGTAGGTCACCGGTGCCTGCTGGATGGCGGCCAGGCGCACCGCGGGGCGCATGTAGTCGCTGAAGGTCAGGAAGGTGCCGCCGTAGGGGCGGGTGAGGCCCTCCAGCGCGATGCCAGTGAGCGCCATGCCCATGGCGTTCTCCCGGATGCCGAAGTGCAGGGTGCGGCCGTAGCGGTGGCCGCTGAACATCGTGGTGGCCTTGGACTCCGGCACGAAGCTCGGCACGCCGTCCATGGTGGTGTTGTTGGAGCCGGCGAGGTCGGCGGAGCCACCCCACAGCTCCGGCATCACCTCGGCCAGGGCGTTGAGCACCTGGCCGGAGGCGGCACGCGTGGCCAGCGGCTTGTCGTCGGCGGTCCAGGTCGGGAAGGCCTCGGCGAACCCCTCGGGCAGCTGCTGGGCGACCAGGCGGTCCAGCAGGGCCGCGTTCTCGGGGTTGGCCTCGCGCCAGGCGGCCAGCCGGGTGTCCCACTCGGCGTGGGCGGCGGCGCCGCGGTCGGCCACCTGGCGGACGTGCGCCAGAACCTCGTCGTCCATGGGGAAGGCGACCTCGGGGTCGAAGCCGAGCAGCTCCTTGGTGCCGGCGATCTCCTCGGCGCCCAGGGCCGCACCGTGCGCCGAGCCGGTGTCGCGCTTGGTGGGCGCCGGCCAGCCGATGACAGTGCGCAGCTTGATGAGGGTGGGGCGCCCGTCGGCCTTCTTCGACTCCTCGAGCGCACGCCACAGGGCGTCCACGTCCTCGGTGTACGGGTCGGTGGCGCGCCAGTCGACGGTCACGGTGTTCCAGCCGTAGGCCTCGTAGCGCTTCGCCACGTCCTCGGAGAACGAGATGTCGGTGTCGTCCTCGATGGAGATCTCGTTGTCGTCGTAGATGACCGTGAGGTTGTCGAGCTCCTGGTGCCCGGCCAACGAGGAGGCCTCGGCGGTGACGCCCTCCATGATGTCGCCGTCGGAGGCGATGACCCACACGTGGTGGTCGAAGGGGGACTCCCCGGGGGCGGCATCGGGGTCGAGCAGCCCGCGCTGGCGGCGCTGCGCCATCGCCATGCCCACTGCGGTGGCCAGGCCGGAGCCGAGCGGGCCGGTGGTGGCCTCCACGCCGGTGGTGTGGTGCACCTCCGGGTGGCCGGGGGTCTGCGAGCCCCAGGTGCGCAGGGCCTTGAGGTCGTCCATCTCCAGGCCGTAGCCGGAGTAGTAGAGCTGCACGTACTGCGTCAGGCAGGAGTGCCCCGCCGAGAGCACGAAGCGGTCACGGCCCAGCCAGTGCGCGTCGTTCGGGTCGTGGCGCATGACCTTCTGGAACAGCAGGTAGGCCGCGGGCGCCAGCGACATCGCCGTGCCCGGGTGGCCGCTGCCGCACTTCTCCACGGCGTCGGCGGCCAGGAGGCGGGCGGTGTCCACGGCGCGCAGGTCGGTGTCGGTCCACCCCACCTGCTGCGCCACGGGGTCGGCGAGCTGGCTGTCGCGGGTGGGCTTGCTGGACTCGGTCACGCTGCACTCCTTGGGATGGGGGAAACGCACGGACGGGCGGGTCTCCACCCTATGCGTCCCGGGGTGGAGGGGGCACCCCGCGGGGTCCGCCCACGGAAGGGCGGCCGTCGCCGGGAGGGCGCGGCGGGAGGTCAACGACGCTGCGTCGCAGATCGTCGGGGGCGACGGATACGATGGGCCACCGCACTCACGGGCCGGGACGGCTCGGTGTGCGTGCACCCAGCACCGACGCTCGAGAGGACACCGTGACTTCAGGGGCAGATCAGGTGGCGGCGACCCCCGCCAGCCCGTCGGACTCCGGCGCGTGGTCCACCGTCCGGGCGTACGTCTCCCTCTGCAAGCCCCGCATCATCGAGCTGCTGCTCATCACCACCTTCCCGGTGATGTTCCTGGCCGAGCGGGGCGTGCCGAGCTGGTGGCTGGTGGTGGCCACGCTCATCGGCGGCACCCTGTCGGCCTCGAGCGCGAACGTCCTGAACTGCTACCTGGACCGCGACATCGACGCCAAGATGCACCGCACCAGCAACCGGCCGCTGGTCACCGGGCAGATCAGCCCCCGGGCGGCCCTTGTGTTCGGCGCCGTGCTCGGCATCGCGTCCGTGCTGTGGCTGGGGCTGCTGGTCAACTGGCTCTCGGCCGCGCTGTCCTTCGCCGCCATCGTGCTGTACGCGTGGTTCTACACGATCGTGCTCAAGCGCCGGACCAGCCAGAACATTGTCTGGGGCGGGGTGGCCGGCTGCATCCCGGTGCTCATCGGCTGGTCGGCCGTCACCAACTCGCTGGCCTGGGCGCCCTTCGTGCTCTTCCTGTTCGTCTTCTTCTGGACCCCGCCGCACTACTGGCCGCTGTCCATGAAGTTCCGCGACGACTACGCCAACGCCGGCGTGCCCATGCTGCCCGTCATCGAGGACAACGTGGCGGTCGGCAAGAAGATCGTGCTCTACGCCTGGGCCACCGTGCTCACCTCGCTGGTGCTCATCCCCGTGGCGCCGATGGGGTGGCTCTACACCGTGGTGGCGGTGCTCTCCGGCGGCCTGTTCCTCATGGAGTCGCACACCCTGCTGCGTGGGGCGCGCGCCGGTCTGAGCGAGGCCGAGATCAAGCCGATGCGGCTCTTCCACTACTCCATCAGCTACGTGAGCGTGCTGTTCATGGCCGTGGCCGTGGACCCGCTCCTCTACTGGGCGCTGCCCGGCCTGGGCTGAGCTGGCTCCGGGGCCGCGTGACGGCCCAGGCGCCGATGGGCCATGACGTCCACTGGCCACGGCTGACTCGGGCGAGCCTCGGCGGCCGGCCCGCACGGGAGGTGTCACTGGGCACGCGAAAGGTGCTGGTCGCCCGCGATGGTGCGCGTGGGGCCAGCACCTTTCCCGTGCGGCGTGGGCTTTCCGCGTGCCCGGGGGCCGGGACCCCCTGTCGCTCGTAGAGGCCCCCGCGACGAGGGGCGTCACGACGGCTCCGCCCGGCTCCTGACAGGGTCAACTGCTCCTGACCCACGCAACAGCTGCCTGACCGTCCCCCCGAGGGTGGGTCGACCAAGCACGTCGGCAGGTCAGGAGGATGGGAGGGCGCCTGACAGGCCCAGCACGGACCCGGTCAGCCCCAGGCTCGGCGCCCCGAACAGGGGCCAGAGGGCGCCCGGCGGCCCACCGCACGGCCAGTGTCACCAAGCACCGGAAAGGTGCTGGTCGCACGCGATGGTCCGCGTGCCGCCAGCACCTTTCCCGTGCGGCATGGGCTTTCCCGTGCGCGGAGGCCCGGACCCCCCCTCGGCTGGGAGAGGCTCGGCCCGCTCAGCGGCGGACGGCCAGCACGCCCCAGGTGAGCGCCCAGACCAGCAGGCAGGCGCCGAGCATGTGCAGCGCCACCAGGGGCGCCGGCACGGCCAGCGCGTACTGCACGTAGCCCAGCAGGCCCTGGGCCAGGGTCACCGCGAGCACCGCCCACCACACGCGCTTGGCGTGGATGGTCGCCTGCGGCAGCAGGTGCAGGCCCAGCAGCATGGCAGCGACCAGGCCGCAGAAGAGCATCACCGAGTCCGCGTGGAGCCAGCTCATGGTCTTCACGTCGAGCAGGTAGCGCGCAGGGGCGTCGGCGTCACCGGAGTGCGGGCCCGAGCCGGTCACCACGGTGCCGAGGGTGAGCACCACGGCCGCGGTGACGGCGGCCAGCCCGGCCACCAGGTGCAGGGGGCGGGGGAGCGGCGGGTGCTGCACCTCGTCGGCCGAGCGGTCGAACCACAGCACGGCGGCCGAGGCGGTGACCAGCAGCATCGAGACGAGGAAGTGCGCGCTCACAGTGACCGGGTTGAGGTGGGTGCGCACCGTGATGCCCCCGAGCACGATCTGCGCCACGATGCCGCCCACGACGGCCAGCGCCCATGGCAGCTGCTTGCGGCGACGCTCCCCGCCCCGGGCCACCACGGCCAGCACGAGCAGCATCGCCACGATGCCCACCACACCGGTGAGCGTACGGTTGCCGAACTCGATGTACGGGTGGATGCCGTCGGCCTCCTCGATCACCGGGGTGAACGAGCCGGGGTCGCAGTGCGGCCAGGTGGGGCAGCCCAGCCCGGACCCGGTGAGCCGCACCAGGCCGCCGGTGAGCACGATGCCGATCTCCACGGCCAGGTTGAGCCACAGCAGCGGACGCACCCACCGTCCGATGCGGCGCCAGCCGGTGAGGGCCGGGGTGCCGGTGTCCAGGGAGTCCTCGGCCGACGGAGGAGTGGTGCGGGGGGCTGCGGGTGCGGGGGTGTTCACGGGGGCAAATCCTACGATGCGTCGTGGATCGCGCCGCGGCAGGCGTCGCGTGGTGCCGGCGACTGCGCCCGGCACCGGGGCCCGCCTCAGTCCGACCAGCGGAACACGCGCGTGGCCAGCAGCCCACCCAGCACGGTCCAGGCCAGCAGCACGAGGACGGCCACCCCGTCCAGGTGCCCGTCACCCAGCGCCGCGCGCAGCCCGTCACCGAGGGCACCCGACGGGGTGAGCCGCACGAGCGTCTCCCACGGGGCACCGAAGCGGTGCGAGGGGAGCAGGCTGCCCAGCGCGAGGAAGACCACCCACAGCAGGTTGGCCACGGCCAGCACGGCCTCGGCCCGCAGGCGCCCGCCCACGAGCACCGCCAGCACCACGAAGGCCGCGGCGCCGAGCACCCCCACCAGCAGCGCCGCGGGCACGCCGGACCAGGTGGGCTGCCAGCCGAGCGCCAGGCCCATTCCACCGAGCACCGCCACCTGCAGCGCGATGACGCCGAGCACGGCCACGATGCGTCCCCACACCAGCCCGCTGGCCCCCAGCGGTGTGGTGCCGAAGAGGCGCAGCACCCCGTACCGGCGGTCGAAGGCCAGCGCGATGGCCTGCCCGGTGAAGGCCGTGGACATGATCGCCAGCGCCAGCACGCCGGGCACGGCCAGGTCGATGCGGCGCCCCTCGCCGAGGGAGGGGGAGCTCGTGAGGTGCAGCGTCACCAGGGCCAGCAGCGGCAGCACGATCGAGACGAGCAGCTGCTCGCCGTTGCGCAGCAGCACGCCCGCCTCGTAGCGGGCCTGCGCCAGCACGCGTCGGGCGGCCGGGACCGCGCGCGCGGAGGCCGCCTCACCGCCGGTCGCGCCGGCAGGGGTCGTCGCGTCGTGGGCGCTCATGCGGCCTCCGTCTCCGTGCGTCCGGTGAGCGCGAAGAAGCGCTCCTCCAGCGTGCTGCCGTCCGCGACCTCGGCCACGGGTCCCTGCGCCACGCACCGCCCGGCGTCGATGACGACGACGCGGTCGGCCAGGCGCTCGGCCTCCTCGAAGGAGTGCGTGGTCACCACCACGGCCACCCCCTCCTGGGCGATGCGGCGCACCACGTCCCAGACGTCGAGCCGGCTGTGCGGGTCGAGGCCGGCGGTCGGCTCGTCGAGGAAGGTCACCTGCGGGCGGCCCACGAGCGCCGCGGCGAGGGCAACGCGCTGGCGCTGCCCGCCGGAGAGGCGGCGGATGATCCGCCTGTCGTAGCCGTGGATGCCGAGTCGGCGCCACAGGTCCTGCCACGGACGCGGGTCGGGGTAGAGGCGCGAGAGGTGGGCCAGCAGCACCGAGGGCCGCACACCCGTGGGCAGCCCACCGTCCTGCAGGGCCACCGAGACCCGACCGCGGTGCTCCGGGGTGGCACCCCACGGGTCGGTGCCGAGCACCCGCACGACGCCGGAGTCCGCCCGGAGCAGCCCGGTGGCGGTCTGCACCATGGTGGACTTGCCCGCACCGTTGCGTCCGAGCACGCAGGTCACCGCGCCCGCGGGGGCGGTGAAGGACAGGCCGTCCAGCGCCCGCACGCCCTCCCGGGTGAGGGCGACGTCGTCGAACAGCACGGCGGCGGGGGAGGTGGTCGGCACGGGGAGAACCCTACGTCGCGGCCGCGCTGGAGCACCGGGTGAGGTTCACCTCTCTTGGAGGGGAACAAAGATTTAGCGCACACTGTTGTTGTGTTTATGAGCGAGCCGGCGACGAGCACCCGTGAGCGGGTCCGTGCTGCCGTCTCCCAGGATGGCCCCATCACCGCCCGCGAGCTCTCCGACCAGCTCGACCTCACCGCCGCCGCGGTGCGCCGCCACCTCGACGCACTGGCCGCCGAGGGCGTCATCGCCGAGCACGAGCACGAGCTGGCCGCCGCGGGCACGCGTGGCCGCGGACGCCCCGCCCGCGCCTGGGTGCTCTCCGACGCGGGTCACACAACCCTGCCCACCGCCTACGACGAGATGGCCGTGGAGCTGCTGGAGTTCCTGCAGGCCACCGGCGGCACCGAGGCGGTGGCCGAGTACGCTCGCCGCCGCGCCGAGCAGCTCGTCTCGCGCTACGCCGATGCCGTGCGCGAGGCGGGGGAGGACCCGGTCGACCGCGCCCATGCCCTCTCGGCCGAGCTCGCCGGGGACGGCTACGCCCCCTCGGTGCGGCAGGTGCCGCAGGTCCACGGCGTCCAGCTCTGCCAGGGCCACTGCCCCGTGCAGCAGGCCGCCGAGGCCTTCCCCGCCCTGTGCGAGGCCGAGGCCGAGGCGTTCTCCGAGCTGCTGGGCGTGCACGTCCAGCGCCTGCAGACGCTGCCGGTCGGCGGCCACGTCTGCACCACCTTCGTCCCGGCCTCCGCGGTCACCGTGCGGCCGGGTCCCGACACGTCCACCACCCACCACCACGAGGAGAGGTCACGATGACCACGACGGCCGATGGCACCCCCAGCGGCGCCTCCCACATCGAGGAGCTGAACCCCGGTCTCAAGGACCTGGGCCGCTACGAGTACGGATGGCGCGACAGCGACGCCGCCGGTGAGGCCGCCCAGCGCGGCCTGTCCGAGGCCGTGGTGGAGGACATCACCACGCGCAAGGGTGAGCCGGAGTGGATGCGCACCATGCGTCTCAAGGCCCTGCGCCTGTTCGACCGCAAGCCGATGCCGCACTGGGGCTCGGACCTCTCGGACATCGACTTCCAGAACATCAAGTACTTCGTGAAGTCCACCGAGAAGCAGGCCACCACCTGGGACGAGCTGCCCGAGGACATCAAGAAGACCTACGACAAGCTCGGCATCCCGGAGGCGGAGAAGCAGCGCCTCATCGCCGGTGTGGCCGCCCAGTACGAGTCCGAGGTGGTGTACCACCAGATCCGCGAGGACCTGGAGGAGAAGGGCGTCATCTTCGTCGACACCGACACCGCCCTGCGCGAGCACGAGGACCTGTTCCGCGAGCACTTCGCCAGCGTCATCCCCGCCGGTGACAACAAGTTCTCCGCGCTGAACACCGCCGTGTGGTCCGGTGGCTCCTTCATCTACGTGCCGCCGGGCGTGCACGTGGACATCCCGCTGCAGGCCTACTTCCGCATCAACACCGAGAACATGGGCCAGTTCGAGCGGACGCTGATCATCGCCGACGAGGGCTCCTCGGTGCACTACGTGGAGGGCTGCACGGCGCCGATCTACCAGTCCGACTCGCTGCACAGCGCGGTGGTGGAGATCATCGTCAAGAAGAACGCCAAGGTGCGCTACACGACCATCCAGAACTGGTCGAACAACGTGTACAACCTGGTCACCAAGCGCGCCACCTGCGCCGAGGGCGCCACCATGGAGTGGATCGACGGCAACATCGGCTCCAAGGTGACGATGAAGTACCCGGCCGTCTTCCTCATGGGCGAGCACGCCAACGGCGAGACCCTGTCCGTGGCCTTCGCCGGCGAGGGCCAGCACCAGGACGCCGGCGCCAAGATGGTGCACAACGCCCCGCACACCACCAGCTCCATCGTGAGCAAGTCGGTGGCCCGCGGTGGTGGCCGCACCTCCTACCGCGGCCTGGTGCAGGTGGCCGAGGGCGCGTACGGCTCGAAGTCGTCCGTGGTCTGCGACGCCCTGCTGGTGGACCAGATCTCCCGGTCCGACACCTACCCCTACGTCGACATCCGCGAGGACGACGTGCAGATGGGCCACGAGGCCACCGTCTCCAAGGTGTCCGAGGACCAGATGTTCTACCTGATGTCCCGCGGTGTCTCCGAGACCGAGGCCATGGCCATGATCGTGCGCGGCTTCGTGGAGCCGATCGCCCGTGAGCTGCCGATGGAGTACGCCCTCGAGCTGAACCGCCTGATCGAGCTGCAGATGGAAGGAGCCGTCGGCTGATGTCGCTGCTCAGCGAGACGAAGAACGACCAGGCCGCCGGCGGACTCACCCCGGCCGCCACGCACACCGACCCGGCCGCCCAGCTGGGCACCCCGGCCGCCGACGAGTCGCGCGCCAAGCGCCGCCGCTCGCACGAGCCGGCGGACTTCCCGGTGCCCACCGGGCGCGAGGAGGAGTGGCGCTTCACGCCGCTGGACCGCCTGGGCTCCCTGCTGCAGGAGAAGGCCACCGACACCAACGGCACCCCGGCCACCACCTGGGAGGTCAGCGACGAGACCCACGTGGCCTCCCCGCTGGCCCCGGGCCAGGCGCCCCGCGGCACCGTGCTGGTGCCCGAGGACCGCGCCGCGGTCGTGGCCTCCGCCGGCAGCGAGCAGGCGCTGCACGTGGCCGTCCCGGCCGACACCGAGCTCACCGAGCCGATCGTGGTCCGCGTGACCGGCCAGGGCGCCGGCCACCGCTCGAACGGGCACGTCGTCATCGACGCCGGGCGCCACAGCAAGGCCATGGTGATCCTCCACCACACCGGTGCGGCCGAGCACGGCGAGAACGTCGAGGTCGTGGCCGGCGACGGCTCGCAGCTCACCGTGGTGAGCCTGCAGGAGTGGGACGACGAGGCCGTGCACACCGGCCAGCACGAGGCCCGCATCGGTCGCGACGCCACCTTCCGCCACATCGTGGTGACCCTGGGCGGCGACCTGGTGCGCCTCAACACCAACGTGTCCTACGAGGGCCCCGGCGGCTCGGCCAACCTGTACGGCGTGTACTTCGCCGACTCCGGCCAGCACCAGGAGCACCGCGTGTTCGTGGACCACAACGCCCCGAGGTGCCACTCCGACGTGCTCTACAAGGGCGCCCTGCAGGGCGAGACCGCGCGCACCGTGTGGGTGGGTGACGTGCTCATCCGCGCCGAGGCCGAGGGCACCGACACCTACGAGATGAACCGCAACCTGGTGCTCACCGACGGGGCGCGCGCCGACTCGGTGCCCAACCTGGAGATCGAGACCGGCGAGATCGAGGGGGCCGGCCACGCCAGCGCCACCGGCCGCTTCGACGACGAGCAGCTCTTCTACCTCATGGCGCGGGGCATCCCCGAGGCCGAGGCCCGCCGCCTGGTGGTGCGCGGCTTCTTCGCCGACATCGTGGGCCGCATCGGTGTGCCCGAGGTGACCGAGCGCATCATGCGCGCCATCGAGGTGGAGCTCGGGTTCGCCCCCACCGAGGCCGACGAGCTGCTCGACGACGACGCGGAGGCGACCGCCTGATGGCCGCCCGCGACGAGGGTCCGCACACCGGCGCGCTGCCGGTCGGCCAGGTCGAGGAGTACCTGGTGGGCACCCTGGACGAGCTGCCCGAGGTCGGCGGCGCCGTGGTGGAGCTCGGCGGACGCCGGGTGGCCGTGGTGCGCGACTCGAAGGGCGTCGTCCACGCCATCGACGACACGTGCAGCCACGCCAACGTCTCCCTCGCCGAGGGAGAGGTGCACGGCGACACCATCGAGTGCTGGCTGCACGGCTCGGAGTTCGACCTCAACGACGGGCACCCGCTGAGCCTGCCGGCCACCCAGCCGGTGGCCGTGCACACCGTGCGCATCGACGGCAGCTCGATCTACGTGGCGATCGCCTCCTGAAGGCCGCCGCACCCCCGACACCGGAACCACTGGTTCCCCCTGGCACCACCTGCGACGAAAGAGGACACATGAGCACCCTGGAGATCAAGGACCTGCACGTCTCGGTCAGCACGGACGACGGCGAGGACAAGGAGATCCTCAAGGGCGTCACCCTGACCATCAACTCCGGCGAGACCCACGCCATCATGGGCCCGAACGGCTCCGGCAAGTCCACGCTGGCCTACTCCATCGCCGGTCACCCCAAGTACACGGTGACCTCCGGCTCCATCACCCTGGACGGCGAGGACGTGCTGGCGATGAGCGTGGACGAGCGCGCCCGCGCCGGTCTCTTCCTGGCGATGCAGTACCCCGTCGAGGTGCCCGGCGTGACGGTGAGCAACTTCCTGCGCACCGCCAAGACCGCCGTGGACGGCGAGGCCCCGAAGCTGCGCACCTGGGTCAAGGACGTCAAGAACACCATGGCCGACCTGCGCATGAAGCCCGAGTTCGCCGAGCGCGACGTCAACGCCGGCTTCTCCGGTGGTGAGAAGAAGCGCCACGAGATCCTGCAGCTCGAGCTGCTGCAGCCCAAGGTGGCCGTGCTCGACGAGACCGACTCCGGCCTCGACGTGGACGCGCTGCGCATCGTCTCCGAGGGCGTGAACCGCGCCAAGGAGGCCAACGACATGGGCGTGCTGCTCATCACGCACTACACGCGCATCCTCAACTACATCAAGCCCGACTTCGTGCACGTCTTCGTGGACGGCCGCGTGGCCGAGGAGGGCGGCCCGGAGCTGGCCGAGCGCCTCGAGGCCGAGGGCTACGACCGCTTCACCCAGGCGGCGGTCTGAGCGTGAGCGCGTTCACCGACGCCGAGCTGGAGGAGCTGCGCGCGCAGTTCCCGGTGCTCCAGCGGACCGTCCGTGACGGGCGGCCGCTGGTGTACCTGGACTCCGGGGCCACGAGCCAGCAGCCGCTGGCCGTGCTGGAGGCCGAGCGGGAGTACCTCACCCAGCACCGTTCCGCAGTGCACCGGGGTGCCCACCAGCTGGCCGAGGAGGCCACGGACGCCTTCGAGGGGGCGCGCGAGCGGATCGCGCGCTTCATCGGGGCGCCGCGCACCGAGGAGGTGGTGTTCACCAAGAACGCCACCGAGGCGCTCAACCTCGTGGCCTACGCGTTCTCCAACGCCGGCGCCGCCGGCGCCATGGACGGGGCCGACCCCGCGGTGGCCGAGCGCTTCCGCCTCGGCCCGGGCGACAGCATCGTGGTGACCGAGGCCGAGCACCACGCCAATCTCGTGCCCTGGCAGGAGCTGGCCCGCCGCACCGGCGCCACGCTGCGCTGGCTGCCGCTGCTGGCCGACGGCCGGGTCGACCTCTCCGGCCTCGGCGAGGTCGTGGACGACACCACCAAGGTGCTGGCCTTCAGCCACGTCTCCAACGTGACCGGGGCCGTGGCCGACGTGCCGGCGCTGGTGGCCCGTGCCCGCGAGGTGGGTGCGCTCACCGTGGTGGACGGCGCGCAGTCCGTGCCGCACCTGCCGGTGGACGTCGCTGCCCTGGGCGTGGACTTCCTCGCCTTCACCGGCCACAAGGTGCTGGGCCCGTCCGGCATCGGTGTGCTCTGGGGCCGCCACGAGCTGCTGGCCGCGATGCCGCCGTTCATCACCGGTGGCTCCATGATCGAGCTGGTGCGCATGGAGGGCTCCACCTACGCCCCTCCACCGGCCCGCTTCGAGGCCGGGGTGCCCATGACCAGCCAGGCCGTGGGCCTGGGCGCGGCCGTGGAGTTCCTCGACGAGATCGGCATGGAGCGGGTGGCCGCCCACGACCGTGAGCTGGTGCAGTACGCGCTCGACGGCCTGGTGCAGCGCCCGTGGGTCACCGTCATCGGGCCCACCTCCACCGGCGTCGGCCCCGTGGCCGAGCGGGTGGGGGCGGTGTCCTTCACCGTCGAGGGCGTGCACCCGCACGACGTGGGGCAGGTGCTGGACGACTCCGGCGTCGCCGTGCGCACCGGGCACCACTGCGCTTGGCCGCTGCACCGCGCGCTGCGCGTGCCCGCCACCACGCGGGCCAGCTTCGCGGTGTACTCCACGCGGGCCGACGTGGACGCCTTCCTCGAGGCGCTGGACCGCGTGCCGGGCGTCTTCGGCATCGACGTGGGGACCCCCACCGGCGGCACCCCCGCGGGCCGCACCGACCAGGAGGCAGGAGCCTGATGGACCTGTACCAGGAGATCATCCTCGACCACTCCAAGAACCCGCAGAACGCCGGGCTGAGGGAGCCGTACGAGGCCGAGGTGCACCACGTGAACACCTCCTGCGGCGACGAGGTCACCGTGCGGGTGCACGTGGACACCTCCGTGGAGCCGCCCCGCATCGTGGACGTCTCCTACGACGCGATGGGGTGCAGCATCTCCACCGCGTCCACCTCGGTGATGACCGAGGAGACCATCGGCCACGACGCCGACGAGGTGGCCGGCAGCCTGGCGGAGATGAAGAAGATGCTCACCTCGCGCGGCCAGTACGAGGGCGACGAGGAGCTCATCGGCGACGGCGTGGCCTTCGCCGGCGTCTCGCAGTACCCGGCGCGCGTGAAGTGCGCGCTGCTGGGCTGGACCGCCCTCACCGACGCCCTGGCCCGCGCCGGGGTGGACGTGACCGGCGAGCACGACACCGACGCACCGACGAACGGAGCACAGGCATGACCGAGCAGCAGACCGCAGCAGCAGCCAGCACCGAGGACGTCACCGAGGCGCTGCGCGACGTGGTGGACCCCGAGCTGGGCATCAACGTCGTGGACCTCGGCCTCGTCTACGGGGTCACCGTGGAGGAGACGCACGCCGTCATCGACATGACGCTGACCTCCCCGGCGTGCCCGCTGACCGACGTCATCGAGGACCAGGTGGCCGGCGTGCTGGAGGGCCTCGTGTCCACGCACGTCATCAACTGGGTCTGGATGCCGCCGTGGGGCCCGGACAAGATCACCGACGACGGCCGCGAGCAGCTGCGCGCCCTGGGCTTCAACATCTGAGGCGGACTGCCGGGCGGACGCGAGGCCGCGCTGCCTGGCCGTCCAGGTGGGCACGCGCCACCCTCGCCGCAGGACCCCCGCGTGAGGTCAGCATCCCCGTGCTCTGACACGGGCGTCCTGATCCCGCGCGGGGGTCCTGCGCGTTCGTGGCGGCGCGCACGCGAAACCTCGCCGCGCACGCGACGCGTGCTCTCCGCACGCGCACCATCCCGTGCGGCGAGCGCCTTTGCCGTGCGGCCACCACCCATCCAGTGCGGCCAACACCTTTCCCGTGCCGCGCCGCCCTTCCCGTGCGCCGAGTGCCGGGCGCGGTGTTGACAGATCCCGAACTGCTGCCCGACGCCCGGCTTGCTTCTCCACGGAGGGCCCTCCCGGCAGGAGCGCCGCCCGGGAGGGGCGCGGGCGAAAGGGGCGCGGGCGAAAGGGGTGTCCTATCGCGCGATAGGTCGACCGATACGCAGGCGGGTGACTGCGATTCGGTCGACCTATCAGGTGATAGGACACCCCTCCCGCGAGCACCCTGTTCCCCATACGCCGTTGCTGGCCCTGCCGGGCGCGCCGTGGATGCCCTAACGGGCGCGCGTGGCTGGCCGGCCCGACCCACGTACACCGTCGGGGGTGGGCCACGCCCGGAATCGGCCTCGCCGGCTCGGGCTCTGAAGACGCCGACGCCCACGGCCCCTGGTGGGGACGCGGGCGTCAGGACGTGCGCAGCAGCGCAGGGGAGCGGGCCTCAGACGGGCACGAGCTCGTCGGCGCGGCGGGCGGAGTCGTGCCTCAGGCGGGCACGAGCTCGTCCGCGCGACGGGCGCCGCCGTCCGAGAGGACCTCGGCCGGCGCGGCCTCGGCACCGGCCTCGTCGTGCTCGGGCACGTAGGCCTCACCGGTGCGCTCGGCGTCGTAGAGGTCGCGGTCCAGCAGCCCCTCGCGCAGGGCCACGATGGCGGCCACCACGGTCTGGCCGGCCACGTTGGTGGCGGTGCGGCCCATGTCGATGATCGGGTCGATGGCCAGCAGCAGGCCCACGCCCTCCAGCGGCAGGCCCAGGGTGGAGAGGGTCAGCGTGAGCATCACCGTGGCGCCGGTGAGGCCCGCGGTGGCCGCGGAGCCCAGCACGGAGACCACGACGATGAGCAGGTAGTCCGTCAGCCCGAGCTCCACCCCGAAGAACTGGGCCACGAAGATCGCCGCGACCGCCGGGTAGACCGAGGCGCAGCCGTCCATCTTGGTGGTGGCGCCGAACGGGATGGCGAACGAGGCGTAGCTGGGGGAGACACCCAGGTTGCGCTCGGTGACGCGCTGGGTGAGCGGCATCGTGCCCAGCGAGGAGCGGGAGACGAAGCCGAGCTGGATGGCCGGCCACGCCCCGGAGAACCACTGGCGCACCGAGAGCCCGTGGGCCTTGAGCAGCAGCGGGTACAGGCCGAAGGTCACGAGCGCCAGGCCCACGTAGAGGGTGGCCACGAAGATGCCCAGGCTGCCCATGGTCTCCCAGCCGTAGGTGGCCACGGCCTTGCCGATGAGGCCGGCGGTGCCGATGGGCGCGAGCAGGATGACCCACCAGAGGATCTTCTGCACGATGGCCAGGGCCGAGCGGGCGAAGCCGAGAAAGGGCTCGGCCTCCTCGCCCACCTTCACCGCGGCGATGCCGACGGCCAGCGCGATGACCACGATCTGCAGGGCGTTGAAGCCCATGGTGATCTCGCCGGCCTCGCCCGCCTTGGCGGAGATGCCCAGGAAGTTGGTGGGCACGATACCGGTGAGGAAGTCCAGCCACGAGCCGCTGCTGTCAGGGGCGGCCGCGGCGTCACGCGAGACGGTGGTGTGGGCGCCGGGGCGGGTGATCAGCGAGAGCACGATGCCGATGGTCACCGAGGCCAGCGCGGTGATGCCGAACCACAGCAGGGTCTGACCGGCCAGGCGGGCGGCGTTGCCCACGGCGCGCAGGTTGGCCACCGAGGCGACGACGGCCAGGAAGATCAGCGGCGGCACGAGGGTCTTGAGCAGGGTCACGAAGGTGGACCCCACGATGGTGAGGGTCTCGGTGAGCCAGTTGGGGTTCTCGGCGGTGCCGCCCATGCTCTTGGCGAGGGCGCCGAGCACCAGGCCGGCGAGCAGGCCGAGCAGGATCTGCTGGCCGAAGGAGGGGCGCCAGCCGCGGCGGGCGGGCGCTGCCGCGGTGGCGGCGGGGGAGGAGGTGGACACGAGGGATCCTTTCGAGGGCGCGCACACGGCATCGGCCCGGACCCCGACGGACGGGGACGGGCGATGGGGGAGTGCACAGGGGGAGCCGGGCGGACCGGCGGGGTCGACGGAGCTCAGCGGCTCAACATCGGAACGCCGGGGAACGCCCCAGGTCCACGTGCAGACGACGTGTCAGGGGGAGTGGCATGACGTCATCTTATCAGTGACCAAAGGTGGGGAACGCCTTCAGCCGGGTGACCGTGGGCACACGACGGCGGCCCGTCCCCCCCTCTGGAACGGGCCGCCGGATACGGGGTGGCTCAGAGGTTCTCGGCCTTGAAGGTGTTGCACGAGTTGGCCGTGCCACCGTCGTAGCCGGCCATGAACCAGCGCTGGCGCTGCTCGGAGGTGCCGTGCGTGAAGCCCTCCGGGTTCACACCGCGGCCGCTGCGCTGCTGGATGTTGTCGTCACCCACGGCCGCCGCCGCCTCCAGGGCCTGGTTGATCTGCTCCTGGGTCACCTTCTGGATGAGGGTGTTGCCCTCGGCGTCCTGGGTGCTGTCGGCGTTCTTCACCCACACGCCGGCCAGGCAGTCGGCCATGAGCTCCACCTTCACGGCTCCGGACTCGGCACCCTTCGCATCCTTCTGCGCCTCGCCCAGCAGGCCCAGAATGTTCTGCACGTGGTGGCCGTACTCGTGGGCCACGATGTACATCTGCGCCAGGTTCTTGTTCTCCGGGTTCTCCAGGCCGAACTTGTCGAGCTCGGAGAAGAAGGCCGGGTCGATGTAGATCTTCTCGTCCACCGGGCAGTAGAACGGGCCCACCTCGTTGGAGGCGGTGCCGCACTGGCTCTGCGTGCGGCCGTTGTAGATCACCGTGGTGGCCTTGCGGTATTGCTCGTTGACATCCTGCGGCAGGGCCTTGGACCAGTAGTCCTGCACGGAGTTCACCGTGCCGATGACGCGGCAGTCGGTGTGGTCGTTGGCGTCCTTGCCCGTCTTGCAGTGCGAGAAGTCGCCCGTGCCCTTGCCGAACGACCCCGTGTCCTGCTGGGCCTGCACCGACCCGCCGCCGAAGTTCCAGTTGCCACCCTGGCTCTGGGAGCCACCCCCACCGCCGCCACCGAGCATGTCGCCACCGCCCAGGAAGTACACCAGCAGCAGCAGGACGAGACCGCCGATGCCGCCACCACCGCCGATGACGGCGCCGCGGCCGAAGCCACCGCCGCCCCCTCCGCCGGAGACCTGCGAGGTGTCCAGGTTCGCGTTGTCGTTGAAGGTCATGTGGGGGTCCTGCCTGTGTGCCGGTGAGGTGTCGGTTCAGCGTAGCCCGGGTGCGGCCCACCCGCCCGGCTCCACGGCATCGACCCCACGGCGTGAGCCGTGTCACCATGGGCCACCCTCGCGGGCCGTCGCACGCCCGTCCCCTCTGCCCCCAGGAGTTCCCTCGGCCTTCCTCGGCAAGGCCGAGTCCGTCGCCGGACCCGGCTACAGCAAGTGGCTCATCCCGCCCGCCGCACTGGCGGTGCACCTGTCCATCGGGCAGGTCTACGCCTTCTCGGTCTTCAAGTCCTCGCTCGTGCACCACTTCGGCTCCAGCCAGACGGCCGTCGCGTGGGTGTTCAGCATCGCCATCGTGGTGCTGGGCCTCTCCGCGGCCGCTTTCGGCACCTGGGTGGAGCGCAACGGCCCACGCCGCGCCATGTTCGTGGCGGCGCTGTGCTGGGCCACCGGCTTCGTGGTCGGGTCGTTCGGCATCTCCACCGGCCAGCTGTGGCTGCTGTACCTGGGCTACGGCGTCATCGGCGGCATCGGCCTGGGCATCGGGTACATCTCGCCGGTGTCCACGCTCATGAAGTGGTTCCCCGACCGGCCGGGCCTGGCCACCGGCATGGCCATCATGGGCTTCGGCGGTGGTGCGCTGCTCGCCTCGCCGCTGTCCAACCGCCTGCTCTCGGCCTTCGACCCGGCCTACAGCCCCACCACGCCGGGTTCCTTCGCCAGCGGGCACGCGCTGAGCTCCACCTTCCTCACCCTGGGCGCCGGCTACCTCGTGCTCATGATGGTGGGCGTGGCCCTCATGCGCCTGCCGCAGGGCTTCGGCGACGACGACGCCGCCCACCACGTGCCGGCCACCAACGGCGTGCTCGTGCGCGCCGGCACCGCCATCCGCACGCCGCAGTTCTGGCTGCTGTGGGTGGTGCTGTTCACCAACGTGACCGCCGGCATCGGCATCCTCGAGCAGGCGGCGCCCATGATCCAGGACTTCTTCCGCACCGAGGGCGGGTCGTCCACCGTCACCGCGGCCGCGGCCGGCGGGTTCGTGGGTCTGCTGTCCCTGGCCAACATGGGCGGGCGGTTCGTGTGGTCCACCACGAGCGACCACATCGGCCGCCGCGCCACGTACACGATGTACCTCGGCGTGGGCCTCGCGGCGTTCGCACTGCTGGCGCTCTTCGGGGGGACGAGCCCGGTGGTGTTCGTGGCCCTGGCCGCGCTCATCATCAGCTTCTACGGCGGCGGGTTCGCCACCGTCCCGGCCTACCTCAAGGACCTCTTCGGCACCCTCGAGGTCGGCGCCATCCACGGCCGTCTGCTCACCGCGTGGGCTGCTGCCGGCGTGGCCGGGCCGCTGATCGTCAACTCCGTGCTCGACCGCGCCGGCGAGCCGGGCACCATGACCGCCTCGGACTACCGCCCGGCCCTCTTCACGATGGTGGGCGTGCTCGCCGTCGGCTTCGTGGCCAACCTGCTGGTGCGCCCGGTGGCCGAGCGCCACGCCGACGAGGTGGCCGGCCCGCGCCACGGGGAGCGGACTGCCGCCGAGCAGGCCGGTGCGGCGGCGGGCGGCCCCGTCGACGCCGGGGCGCGCACCACCACCTCGCCGCTGCTGGTGGCCGTGGCCTGGGCGCTGGTGGTGCTGCCGCTGGCCTATGGGCTGTGGTTCACCGTGGAGAAGGCGAGCAAGCTCTTCCTCGGCTGAACGCCACCACCGCCCACTCCGGCGCGAGGCCCCGTCCACCATCGGACGGGGCCTCCGCTCATGCCCAGCGCAGGCGGTCCAGGAGCATCTGCAGCGGCTCGGGCACCTCGTCGGCGTCCAGTGCGCCTGCCAGCACCCCGGCCGCCTGGGCCTTGCGCCCCGAGGCGGCGCCGCAGAAGCGGTGGAGCTGGTCGGCCAGGGTGCGCTCGCCCCAGTCGCCCTGGCTCTGGAAGGCCTCGAACTTGCCGCCGAGGCCGGCCGCCTCCAGCGCGGCGCGGGCACCCTCGGGGCCCAGGGCGCGGATCAGCTCGTCCTCCAGGTCGGCCTCGCAGACGAAGACCCCGTAGACGGGGAGGTCGGTGGCGTCCTGCACCGGCAGACCGTCGTCGGTGAGGGCCCGGACGGCGGGGTGGGCCTCGTTCTGGTCCACCAGGCCGAGCACGTCCACGTCGCCGCGCAGCAGGCGCAGCTCCTTGAGCACGCGGTTCCAGTTGGTCGCCCCGTCGAGCGAGACCAGCTGCACCGCGGCACCGTCGATGCCCTGGGCCTCCATGAGGGCGCGGACGGCGGCGACGTCGCTCACCCCCTCGAGCAGCACGACGGTGCGGGCATCCGATGCGGTGAGGTCGACCATGCGCGCATCGTAGGCACCCGGGGCCCGGCGTCCCCGCCGCGACCTCCGCACCGGTGCGGTTCTCGACCTGACACCCCAGCCCAGTTCAGCACCGGTGCCGGTTTCGGACTGACACGTGCAGTGAGGTCCGCACCGGTGCGGTTCTCGACAGTCGAGTTCAGCACCGGTGCCGAAGTCGGCCCGTGCCATACCGAGTTCAGCACCGGTGCGGAAGTCGCCCCGGCCGCGAAGGAGCCCGCAGTCTCCACGAAAACCGGTCGGCCCCATCCGCCGCGGCCCGTAGACTGGCGCGCTGCCGCACCGCCCACCACCCCCAGGAGCACCCCCGTGATCACCGTGTCCGGCCTCGAGCTGCGCGCCGGCCCCCGTCTGCTGCTCGAGCCCACCAACTTCCGCGTGGGCGCCGGGGACCGCATCGGGCTGGTCGGCCGCAACGGTGCGGGCAAGACCACCATGACCAAGGCGCTCGCGGGGGAGACCCTCCCGGCCGCCGGCACCATCCACAGCTCCGCCCCGGTGGGCTACCTGCCCCAGGACCCCCGCACCGGCGACCTGCAGGTCACCGGCCGCGCCCGCATCCTCTCGGCACGCGGCATGGAGGACATCGTGCGCCGCCGCGAGAAGGCCGAGGCCGAGATGGCCAGCGACGACCCGGCCGTCCGCGAGAAGGCCATGCGCCGCTACGACCGTGCCACCGTGGAGTTCGAGGCCGCCGGCGGGTACGCCGCGGAGTCCGAGGCCGCCACCATCTCCAGCGCGCTCGGCCTGCCCGGGCGCATCCTCGACCAGGAGCTCGCCACCCTCTCCGGTGGACAGCGCCGCCGCATCGAGCTGGCCCGCATCCTGTTCAGCGACGCCGAGACCCTCCTGCTCGACGAGCCCACCAACCACCTGGACGCCGACTCCATCGCCTGGCTGCGCGACCACCTGAGGAACTACGCGGGCGGCCTCATCGTCATCAGCCACGACGTGGACCTGCTCGATGCCGTGGTGAACAAGGTCTTCCACCTGGACGCCAACCGCAGCGTGCTCGACCAGTACTCGCTGGGCTGGAAGGCCTACCTCAAGCAGCGCGAGCTCGACGAGCACCGCCGGAAGCGGGAGCTGGCCAACGCCACCAAGAAGGCCGAGGCGCTGCGCTCCCAGGCCGACAAGATGCGCGCCAAGGCCACCAAGGCCACCGCCGCGCAGAACATGCTCAAGCGCGCCGACCGCCTCGTGGAGGGCCTCGAGGGGGAGCGGCAGGCCGACAAGGTGGCCTCGCTGCGCTTCCCCACCCCGGCCCCCTGCGGCCGCACCCCGCTCATGGCCCGCGGCCTGTCCCGCTCCTACGGCTCGCTGGAGATCTTCACCGACGTGGACCTCGCCATCGACCGCGGCTCCAAGGTGGTCGTCCTGGGCCTCAACGGCGCCGGCAAGACCACGCTGCTGCGGATGCTGGCCGGCGTCGACGCCCCGGACACCGGCGAGATCACCCCCGGCCACGGCCTGCGCGTGGGCTACTACGCCCAGGAGCACGAGAACCTCGACACCGACCGCACCGTGCTGGAGAACATGAAGTCCAGCGCCCCGGACCTCGACGAGACGAACGTCCGCAAGGTGCTCGGCTCGTTCCTGTTCAGCGGCGATGACGTGGACAAGCCCGCCGGGGTGCTCTCCGGTGGGGAGAAGACGCGCCTCTCGCTGGCGATGCTCGTGGTCTCCGGCGCCAACCTGCTGCTGCTGGATGAGCCCACCAACAACCTCGACCCCGCCAGCCGCGCGGAGATCCTCGAGGCGCTGGCGCACTACGAGGGCGCCGTGGTGCTCGTGAGCCACGACGAGGGCGCCGTGGAGGCGCTCAACCCCGAGCGCGTGCTCCTGCTGCCCGACGGGATCGAGGACCTGTGGAACGCCAGCTACCTGGAGCTCGTCACCCTGGCCTGACCGCGCGGGGCCGGTGCCCCGCCCCGGTCCGATGGGGGAGCGCCCCTCAGCCGTCCTCCTCGTCCCAGATGCGGGTCTTCCTCCGCGCGGCCCTCTCGGCCCGGCGGCGGCGCTGTTCCTCGGGCGAGAGCTCGGTGAACACGGCGTTGCGCACCGAGAACACCCACAGCCCCACCGGGAAGAGCGTGGCGAGCCACCACTGGTAGGCGTACGCCTGGTGCGGGCCGAGGTCGGTCTCCGGCGGGTCGAGCGGCTCGGGGCGCTGCGAGGAGCCGTCCTCCTTGAGCAGCAGGAAGGGGTCGGCCAGCTGTACGCCGGTGGAGCGCTCCACCTCGTCGGTGTTCACCATGTCGACCTGGCCGGCCGGCAGGTCGCGGTCGCGGGCGGGCTCGCTGGGCCGCAGCCAGGCCACGAGCTCGGTGGTGCCCTTCGGCGGGGCGGGCACCTCGGGCAGTGTCTGCGCGTCGTTGGCGTTGGCCACCCAGCCCCGGTTCACCACGACGGCGGGGCCCTCGTCGGGCTGGAAGGGCACGAGCACCTCGTACCCGTAGGTGGACTTGCTGGCCGTGCCGAAGTGCGGGCGGTTGCGCACGAGCGTCTGCTTCTCGGGCAGGTAGTGGCCGGTCAGCCGCACGGGCGTCCACTCGTCGTCGTACTCGTAGGACCCGTCGGGGCGCACCAGTTCGGTGTACGGGCGCGGGGCGGCGTCGCGGTGGGTCTCGATGCGGTGCACGGCCGCCTGCTTGTGCTCGTGCCGGTGCCACTGCCACAGCCCCAGGCGCACGAAGACGCCGCACACCAGCAGCGCCACGAGCAGCAGAGCGATCCACTTCGGCCTCAGGGCCATGCGCAGCCAGTCGCGCATCATCCGTCCTTCCCGGTCAGCTCGTGCACGCCCACGGTCTCGCGGTGGAAGCCGCGCACGGCCACGAAGTCCTGCAGGTGCTGCAGGTGTCCGTCGCACGCGGTCCACACCTTGCGCCGGTCGGGAGCGTGCAGGGCGGGGTTGTTCCACACGATGGCGTGCACCCCGGCCGCGCGGCAGCCGGTGGCGCTGCACACCACCTCGCCGACAGGGGAGCCGGGCCGCTCAGTCATCGACCACGTCGCCGACGACGACCTCCGGACCCCGGTGGGCCCCGGTGGGCTGCTCGGTCGGCGCCTCGAGCGGACGCACCCGCGGCCCCACCTGGTCCGGCCCGGCGCCGGGCGCCTCCACGGTGCGCGCGTTGGCCTTGACCACGGCGATGTACGGGATGAGCACCGCGAAGGCCAGCAGCAGGACCCCCACCGGCACGCTGATGCGCTGGATGATGAGCCACGCCCCGATGGGGAAGGTGACGATGCGCAGGCCCATCTGCCACAGGTACACCTTGAGCCGGTGGTCTCGCTCGACCTGGGCCGAGGGCGAGGCGGTGGTCACGGAGGCCACCGGACGGCGGTCGCCGGAACCGGGGCGCGGGTGCTGGGAGGGGGTGGCCATGAGGCCTCCGAGTCTACGCACCGGGCCCGCGAGCACGACAGGGCGTCGTAGGCGTGGGGCCACCGGAGGCACCGCCGGGCGGCGCCATCAGAACGTGTGACGCAGCGCACCGTGAAAGGGGACAGTGCCCCGGCCACGGTCTAGGGTGCAGCCGATGAGCACCTCACGACGCACCCTGGTCACCGGCGGCAACCGCGGCATCGGCGAGGCGATCGCCCGCCACCTCCAGCAGGAGGGGCACGAGGTGGTCGTCACCTCCCGCAGCGGCGAGGCCCCCGAGGGGCTGCGCGCCGTCGCCTGCGACGTCACCGACACCGCCTCGGTGGACGCCGCCTTCAAGCAGGCCGAGGAGCTCCTCGGCGGCACCGTCGAGGTGCTCGTGGCCAACGCCGGCATCACCGCCGACGGCCTGAGCATGCGCATGAAGGACGAGGACTTCGCCGGGGTGCTCGACACCAACCTGCACGGCGCCTTCCGCTGCGTGCGCGCAGCCCAGAAGGGCATGATCCGCGGCAAGTTCGGCCGGGTGCTGCTCATCGGCTCCGTGGTGGGCCTCTACGGCTCGCCCGGGCAGGCCAACTACGCCGCGTCCAAGGCGGGCCTCGTGGGTCTTGCCCGTGCGCTCACGCGCGAGCTCGGCTCCCGCGGCATCACCACCAACGTGGTGGCCCCGGGCTTCGTCCGCACCGACATGACCGACGCCCTGCCGCAGGAGCGTCAGGACGCCTACCTGGCCAGCATCCCGGCCGGCCGCTTCGCCGAGGCCGACGAGGTGGCCCAGGTGGTCGGCTTCCTGGCCTCCGACGCCGCCGGCTACGTCTCGGGCGCCGTCGTGCCCGTGGACGGCGGCTTGGGCATGGGTCACTGAGCCCCCCCGAACGCACGCACCACCCCCACCTGCGAGAGGACCCCTTGATGAGCGAGACCACCCCCGAGCGCAAGACCACCGGCGCCATGGAGCAGTCGCCCACCGGCACCGGCCTGCTGGCGGGCAAGACGCTGCTGGTCACCGGCGTGCTGATGGAGTCCTCCATCGCCTTCCACGTGGCCCGCCTGGCCCAGGAGCAGGGCGCCACCGTGATCCTCACCGGCTTCGGCCGCGGGCTGAAGCTCACCCAGGCCATGTCGCGCCGCCTGCCGGCCGAGGCCCCCGTGGTGGAGCTCGACGTGACCGACCCCGAGCAGCTGGACTCCCTGGCCGAGCGCCTCAAGGAGTACACCTCGGAGCTGCACGGCGTGCTGCACTCCATCGGCTTCGCCCCCGAGGGCGCCTTCAACTTCCTCGAGGCCACCTGGGAGGACGTCTCCACCGCGGTGCACGTCTCCTCCTACTCGCTGAAGTCCCTGGCGCTGGCCGCGAAGCCGCTCATGGTGGAGGGCTCGGCCGTGGTGGGCCTGACCTTCGACGGCCGCTACGCTTGGCCGGTGTACGACTGGATGGGCGTGGCCAAGGCCGCCTTCGAGTCCGTCAACCGCTACCTGGCCCGCGACCTGGGCCCGGACGGCATCCGCTGCAACCTCGTCTCGGCCGGCCCCATCCGCACCACGGCCGCCAAGTCCATCCCCGGCTTCTCGCAGTTCGAGGAGAGCTGGGACGGCCGCGCCCCGCTCGGCTGGTCCATCCAGCTCTCCGAGCCCGCCGCCCGCGCGTGCGTGGCCCTGTTCTCCGACTGGTTCCCGGCCACCACCGGCGAGATCGTCCACGTCGACGGTGGCGTGCACGCCACCGGCCAGTGAGCCGCTGACACCCGGGCCCGGGTCGCGTGAGGAAACCCACGCGGCCCGGGCCCTCTCGTGCCGTCGCCGGCGGCTGCGGCGGGCCGTAGGCTGGCGCAATGACTTCCCCCCACGTCCGGGTGTCCGAGGTGCGGCTCCTCGAGGGTCCCAACCTGTACTACACGCGGGCTGCCGTGAAGGTGATGCTGTCCGCGCCGGTGATCAGCGAGGCGCCGCGCGAGCAGTGCCTCGAGGTGGCTGCCGCGCTGGGCATGACGCGCACCGCGCCGGGGCAGCCGCACGGCGAGCAGCGCCAGCGCTTCCTCATCCGCCTGGTGCGCCACGTGCTGCGCACCCTGGGCCAGCGGGCAGGGCTGGGGGCCATCACCGCGCGGGGGCGCGACGGCAAGGAGTGGGGCGACGTGACGGTCGCCTTCCGCTGGGGGCGCGCCGGGACCGGCCGGGCGATGGGGGAGGCCCTGGGCCCTCTGCTGGAGGCCCTGTGGGAGGAGCCGGGCGAGCGGGACCGCCTCTTCGAGGAGGCCGCCACCACCGTCCGCGAGGCCGACCCGGGCCGCCGCCCGGAGACCGTGCGCCCGACCGTGCCGGTCGCCTCGATCACCGGCACCAACGGCAAGACCACCACCACGCGGATCCTGGCCCACATCGCGATGACGGCCGGCAAGGTGACGGCGTGGTCGTCCACCGACGGCGTGCTGCGCCAGGGCGAGTGGCTGGTCAAGGGCGACTACTCGGGCCCCTCGGGCGCCCGGACCGCGCTGCAGTCCGGCGGGGTGGAGATCGGCATCCTGGAGACCGCCCGCGGCGGCCTGCTGCAGAAGGGGATGGGGGTGCCCTTCAACGACGTCTCGGTGGTCACCAACGTCTCAGCCGACCACCTGGGCACGCACGGCATCGACACCCTCGACCAGCTGGCGGAGGTCAAGGGGATCATCACGCACGTCACCAAGCCGGACGGCTGGGTGGTGCTCAACGGCGACGACCCGCGCGTGTGGGCCATGCGCCACCGCGCCACGGGCCGCATCTGGTGCTTCAGCCTCGACCCGAGCAGCCCCGCGCTGCGCGAGGCGGTGGAGGCCGGCGGGGCGGGCATGACCGTCATCGACAACAACGTGGCGCTGGTGACCGGCTACGGCGACCCGGTGCACCTGGTCTCGCTGCTCGACGTGCCGATGACGATCGGCGGCATCAGCCGCGTGAACACCGCCAACGTGCTGGCCGCGGCCGCCGCCGCGCTGGGTCTGGGCCTGCCGCGCGAGGCGGTGGTGGACGGGCTGCGCACCTTCCTGGCGAGCCGCGAGCAGAACCCGGCCCGCATGAACATCTACCGCTGGCGCACGCAGGACGGCTGGGCCACGGTGGTCTGCGACCTCGCGCACAACGAGGCCGGCGTGGAGGCCGTGCTGGAGGTGGCCGACGGGCTGCGCCTGCCGGGCTCGGAGGTGCACATCACCCTCGGCGGGCTGGGTGACCGGACCGGCGAGATCCTCGAGGGGATGGGCGCCATCGCCGGTCGCCTGGCCGACCGCACCCACCTTGTGACCAAGGACCACTACCTGCGCGGCCGGGAGGCCGACGAGGTGTTCGGCCACATGCGCCAGGGCCTGGCCAGCGTGGGCGCCGTCCCCGCGGGCACCTTCCCGGACGAGGTCTCGGCGATGCGCGGCCTGCTGCCCACGCTGCGCGACGGCGACGTGCTGGCCTTCACCGTGCACGACATGCGCCAGCAGGTGTGGGACACCCTCGACGAGATGGGTGCCGAGCCGATCACCCCGCGCCAGCTCTCCTCGCTGCTGCGCCGGGCCCGCGGCCAGCACGAGCTCGACGGCGCCTTCGAGGAGGCCGCTGCCCAGGAGCCGGCCCAGCGCGCGGCGACCCTCGAGGCGCTCACCGCCGAGCACGCCGGCGACCCGCGGGTGCACTTCGAGCTGGCCCGCGCCCTGGACGCCGCCGGCCGCACCGACGATGCCATCGGCGAGCACGAGCGCGCCCTGGACCTGGGGCTGCGTGAGCCGCACCGCTTCGTGAGCCTCATGGAGCGCGCCCTGGCCGCGCGGGACGCAGGACAGCACGAGCGGGCCCGCACCTGGGCGCAGGAGCTCTCCGAGCGCTACGAGGACTCCACCGCCGCGGCCGCCCTGGCCGTCCTCAGCGGCGCCGACGCGGGGCAGGCCGAGGAGGCCGCCGTCCGCGCCGCCCGCTGGATGGTGGGGCGCAGCACCACGCCGCGTGACTGGGAGTTCTCCGAGCGGCTCACCGGTACCGCCACGGACTGACGCCCGCTCCCGCCGCGTACACGAGGGCGGCCGGCCCCCACCCGGGGACCGGCCGCCCTGGTGGTGCGGGGGACCTCAGGAGAGGTCGGGGTCGGCCACCATGAGCCCGGCGTCCTTGGGGGCCGGGTGGGCGCGGTGGGTGAACTCCTCCAGGCCGCGCATGACCTCGGCGTGCTGGTCCACCGCCAGCGCCACCACGTCGCCGGGCTCGGCCAGGCCGAGCGCCAGCTTGCAGGCCTCCTGCTCGTCGGGCTGCTCGTGCAGGGTGACGGCCAGTCCCTCGGCCTCGGCCACCTCCCGGGCGCCCTCCAGCACCAGGCGGGCCGACTCACCGGCCGGGCGGCGGCGCAGGTTCTTGTCCTCGCGGACCACCAGGTGGTCGAAGTAGCGCGCCGCGATGCGGCCCAGCTCGCGGATGTCGTCATCACGGCGGTCGCCGGCGGCGCCCACCACGCCGATGCGCTGCGGGGCCTGGTCGTCCTCGCCCAGCTGCGCGGCCCGGTTGACCACGAACTGGCCCAGCGCCTCGATGCCGGCCGGGTTGTGCGCGTAGTCCACGTACACCTCGGCGCCGTTGACGTCCACGCGGTTGAGGCGCCCGGGGGAGAGGTAGTAGTCCGGCGCGAAGGAGCGCAGACCGGCCCGGATGTCGTGCAGCGGGGCGCCGGAGCACCAGGCGGCACCGGCGGCCGCCATCGCGTTGGCCACGTTGAAGCGGGCCGCGCCGCCGTAGGTGGCCGGGATGGTGTGCGTCCAGGTGAGCGGCATCCACCGCTTGCCCTCGGCCAGCACGATTCGCTCGCCGCGCTCGGTCTGTTCCAGCAGCACCGCGAGGCCGCCGCGCAGGAGGCGCTTCTCCACGAACGCGCGCTCAGCGCTGCCCGGCTCGGCCATGGAGAACCACACCACCTGCCCGCGGCAGCGGTTGCGCATCTGCCGCACCAGCGGGTCGTCGGCGTTGAGCACGGCGTAGCCGCTGCGGGGCACGGCCGAGACGATGACGCTCTTGATCTCGGCCAGCTGCTCCACGGTGTCCACGCCACCCAGGCCCAGGTGGTCGGCGGTCACGTTGGTCACCACGGCCACGTCGTTCTTGTCGTAGCCCAGGCCCTCGCGGATGATGCCGCCGCGCGCCACCTCCATCACGGCGAAGTCCACGCGCGGGTGCTGCAGCACGGTGCGCGCCGACTTGGGGCCCGAGGCGTCGCGGCGGATCACCAGGCGCTCGTTGATGGCCACACCGTCGGTGCTCGTCATGCCGACGTGGCGGCCGCTGCCGCGCATGATGTGGCCCACCATGCGGCTGGTGGTGGTCTTGCCGTTGGTGCCGGTGACGGCCACGATCGGCACGCGCGCCGGGGAGCCGGGCGGGAAGAGCAGATCGAGCACCGGCTTGGCGATGAACTGCGGCTCGCCCTCGGTGGGGTGGGTGTGCATGCGGAAGCCGGGGGCCGCGTTGACCTCCACGATCGCACCGCCCACCTCGGAGACCGACTGGGTGATGTCCGGGCACATGAAGTCGATGCCGGCGATGTCCAGCCCGACGATGCGGGCGGCCTCCTCGGCGATCTCGATGTTGTCCGGGTGCGCCTCCCAGGTGCGGTCGATGGAGATGCCGCCGGTGGACATGTTGCCGGTGCGCACCAGCGGCACGGCCTCGCCGGCGGCCGGCACGGACTCGGGGGAGTGGCCCTGCTCGGCCAGGTAGGCCTCGGCCGCCGCGTCCAGCGCGATGCGGGTGAGCACCTTCTCGTGGCCCACGCCGCGGCGCGGGTCCTGGTTGGCGAGGTCGACCAGCTCCCGGACGGTGCTCGTGCCGTCGCCGACCACCTGGGCGGGTACGCGCTCGGCCACGGCGGCGAGCTTGCCGCCGATCACCAGGAAGCGGTAGTCCTTGCCCACCACGTAGGACTCCACCACCACGATGCCGCGACGCGACTGGGCCAGGGCGGTGTCGAAGCCCTCGCGGACCTCGTCGGCGTCCTGCAGGTTCAGGCAGACCCCGCGGCCGTGGTTGCCGTCCAGCGGCTTGACCACCACGGGATACCCGATGGACTCGGCGAGCTCGACGGCGGCCTCCTTGTCCCGCGTGGTGGCCGACCGGGGCACCGGCAGGCCGGCCCCGGAGAGCAGCGCGGTGGTCATGGACTTGTCGCCGGCCACGTCGACGGCCAGCGCCGAGGTGCGCGAGGTCATCGTGGCCCGGATGCGCTGGGCGTGCACGCCCTGGCCGAGCTGCACGAAGCTGTGCTGGTTGAGCCGGATCCACGGGATGTCGCGGGACTCGGCCTCCTCGATGATGGCCTGCGTGGACGGCCCGAAGGCGGTGCGCTGGGCCAGCCGCAGGAAGTCGTCGAGCTCGGCGGAGAAGTCCAGCGGCGCGGCCTGCGGGTCCACCGAGTGGTTCACGATGCGCACCGCGAACTCACCGGCGGCGCGGCCGACGCGCTCCTCCTGGTAGGCGAAGATCATGTTGTAGCGGCCGGGGTGGCCGGGCACCGAGCGGGTCTTGCCGCGGGTGACGCGGTGGCCGGCCAGGTTCTGCAGCTCCAGGGACACGTGCTCGGCGATGTGCCCCATCCACGTGCCGTCGTGCAGGCGCTCCACGAAGCCGCCCTTCCGGCCCAGCGAGCAGCCGTGCTCGTGCAGTCCGGGCACCATCTCCAGGAGGCGGTCGGTGAAGCCGTCGATGGCACTGGAGGGGTACTGCTCGAGCACGCCCAGGTCCACCACGAAGTGCATGGCCTGGCGGTAGGACCACAGGTTGGCGCCGCGGTAGGTCTTGGCGGACACCACCTGCAGGGTGGGGGCGGGCCCCTCGTCGACCGTCGGGGCCGGGTTCTGCTGGGCGTTCATCACTGCTCCGCTCGGGTCAGGTGGAGCTGGGCGCGGCGCACGTCGGCTGCTGCCGAGAGCGCCTCGGCGTCCTCCTCCACGTCGTGGGCGTGTTCGCTGGCGTGTTCCAGCCGGGAGATCTCGGAGGCCTCCTGGCGCACGGCGTAGCGCGCGTCGTCCTGGGGGTGCTGCTCCACGAAGTGCACGAGGCGGCGCGCGTCGAGGTCGAACAGCGAGCCGGCCGGCAGGGAGTGCACCACGGCACCGGAGAGCAGCAGCGGGGCGCCCGGGGCGGCCTCGTGGCCGTCGGAGACCGCGTGCGAGCCGTCCACGAGGAAGACCCCGCCGGCACCGTGCACGGAGAACTCGCGCACCTCGTGCCCGTCGGCGGTGGTGCCGGTGGCCAGCTCCACGGCGGTGTCCTCGTCGATGCCGATGCCCATGAGCGCGGGGGAGACCGACACCATCGCCATGAGGCGTCCGTAGCGCCCGCGCTGGCTGAAGTGCTGGTCGAGGATGATGTCCGGCACGAGGTCGAGGCCCTGCGAGAGCTTGCTGGCGCCCTGGTGCGGGGTCAGGCCCTCCTCGCCGTCGCTGATCATGAACCGGCTGAGGATCGACGCGCCGGCGGACGTGCCGCCCACCACGGCGCCACGCTCGTGGGCACGGACGAGGGCATCGCCCACGGGGGTGCCCACGAGGAACTGGCTGAGCTTGAGCTGGTTGCCGCCGGTGAGGAACACGCCGGTCGCGCGGTCCAGGGCGTCGACCCACTTCTGCTCGTGGGCGTCCTGCCGGTCGCGCGGGGAGACCACCTCGGTCTCGGCGGCCCCGAGGCGCTCGAAGAGCGTGGAGTAGGTCTCACCGGCCTCGCGGTGGAAGGAGGAGGCGGTGGGCACGACCGCCACCCGGGAGTCCTGCCCGCCGGCCAGGGCCACGAACCGGCGGTGCACCTTCATCATGTCCCGCCGGTCCTCGGCGCCACCGACGATGAGCAGGCGCCGCACGGGACCGGTGGCGGTCTTGGCGGGCACGGGGACAGAGGGGACCTGCGGGGACATGGAGCAATGTTAGGTGACCCGACCCGCACGTGCCGGCCCGCGGGGCCGTCAGCGCGGGCCGCCGGAAGCCTTCCGGCGCAGGCCCCGTCCGGCCACAAGGGTTCCCTCCTCGAGGGCGTCCAGCGCGGCGTGGTGCAGCCGCGCCATGGCCTCGTGGCGGGCGCGGGTGGCCTCGCCGTGCACCGCGTGCGTGTCGCGCCCCTCGGTGGTCAGGGTGGCCACCACCGCGGCGCGCTCCAGCAGGTCCAGCACCTCCGGCTCGATGCCGGGCGGCAGGTCACCCGCGGTGCTCACCGCCGGGCCCCCGGCCCGCTGCCCGGCCCACACCGGCGTGTCGCCGAGCGGCTCGAGCACCTCCAGGCCGCGCCGCGTCGCCTCAGCCAGGGCGCGCTGCGTGCCGCGCAGGTCCACGGCCTCCAGCCGGGGCGCGGGCACCGGGGTGCACGCGATGGGCTCGACGTCCAGCAGCCACCCGCCGTCCAGCGCGTGGCCGAACGGCTCGAGGCGCAGCACCACGCCCTCGCCCAGCAACGGGGCCAGCAGCACCCCCACGGCGTCGTCGGCCATGGAGGCCCCGAGCGCCTGCGGCCCCACCGGGAAGCGCCCGGGCCGGCCGGGGCGGGGCAGCACGGCCAGCACCGTCTGCTCGCCCACGTCGCGCCAGGTGGCCACGGTGGTGCCGAGGAAGTGCGCGGCCGCGGGCGTCACCGCCTCCACGGCCTGTGCGGCACGGTCGGTGAGGTCATCGGGGTCGAGCTTGCCGCGCAGCATCGCGGTGGACCACAGGGCGGCGGTCACCACCACGGGCAGGCCGGGCGGTCCCAGGCGCGGGACGATCGGGGCGGGCGGTTGCTGGTGCGGGGGCCTTGCGTCGGACATCGGCGGCAGTCTCCCAGCCCCGACCGGCACTCGTAGACTCGCTGACCATGAGCGACGTCCTTGCCCTGGCCGATGTGACCGTGCGCCGTGGCGACCGCGAGCTGTTGAGCGGCATCGACTGGGAGGTCGAGGAGGGGGAGCGCTGGGTGGTGGTCGGCCCCAACGGTGCCGGCAAGACCACGCTGCTGCAGGTGGCCAGCGCGCGCATGCACCCCACCAGCGGTGTGGTCGGCATCCTCGGGGAGGTGCTGGGCACCACCGACGTGTTCGACCTGCGCCCCCGCATCGGGCTGTCGTCGGCCGCCCTGGCCGACCGGGTGCCCCGCGACGAGACCGTGCTGGACGTGGTCGTCACCGCCTCGTGGGCCGTGGTGGGGCGCTGGCGCGAGGAGTACGACGACGAGGACGTGCAGCGCGCCCAGGACCTGCTGGACACCCTCGGCGTGGCCCACCTGGCACAGCGACGCTTCGGCACCCTCTCGGAGGGGGAGCGCAAGCGCGTGCAGATCGCCCGTGCTCTCATGACCGACCCGGAGCTCATGCTGCTCGACGAGCCCGCTGCCGGGCTCGACCTCGGCGGGCGCGAGGACCTCGTGGGACGCCTCGGCGCGCTGGCCGAGGACCTCGAGGCCCCCGCGATGGTGCTGGTCACCCACCACGTGGAGGAGATCCCGCCCGGTTTCACCGACGTGCTCATGCTCCGTGAGGGGCGCGTGGTGGCCGCCGGCCCCCTGGAGAGCACGCTCACCGCGGAGAACCTCAGCGAGACCTTCGGCCTGGAGGTGGTGCTGGAGCGCCACGGCCAGCGCTGGACCGCCCGCGCCGCGCACCCCCGCGGAGCATGACCCCCCTCGAGCTCGCCCTCGTGGCGGCCGCCGGGCTGGCCGCCGGCACCATCAACACCATCGTGGGGTCGGGTTCCCTGGTGACCTTCCCGCTGCTCGTGGCGCTGGGGCTCACCCCGGTGGAGGCCAACATCTCCAGCAAGCTGGGCATCATCCCCGGCGGCGTCTCGGGCACGTGGGGCTACCGACACCACCTGCCGCGCGCCGGGCGGGCGCTGGCCACCCTGGCGACGTGCAGCGCGGTCGGCGGGCTGGCCGGGGCGCTGCTGCTGCTCGCCCTGCCCGGCTCGGTCTTCGATGCCGTGGTGCCCGTGCTCATCGGCGCGGCCGGGGTGCTCGTGGTCACCCAGCCGTTCATCAAGGCGCGTCTGGCGCGATCCCGGGCCACGGCACCGGCTGCTGGGGCGGCCCCGGGCGATGGTGGCGTGGGACTGCCCGAGGCCCTGCCGTGGGGCCTGCTGCTGGGGCTGGGGGCCGTGGGCGTGTACTCGGGCTACTTCGGGGCCGCCCAGGGCGTCATGTACATGGCCGTGCTGGGCCTCGGCACCGCGGCCACGGTGCAGCAGCAGAACGCCCTGAAGAACCTGCTGGCGCTGGTGTCCAACGGCATGAGCGCGCTGGTGTTCGTGGTGGTGGCCTGGAGCGCCGTCGACTGGCTGGTGGTGGCTCTGCTGGCGGCTGGCTCGGCCGTGGGCGGCATGGTCGGCGCCCGGGTGGGGCAGCGGCTCTCACCATGGGCCATCCGCGGGTGCGTGGCGGTCATCTGCGTGCTGGCCGTCATCGACCTGCTGCGGTGACCCGTACGGGCGTCGGCCCGGTGCGACGCGGGCCGACGCCCCGGTGACGGTGGCCGGCGACGCCCCCTCCTGCGCCGACGACCACCGTCACCACCTCCCCCCAGGTGAGGTGGTGGGGCCTTGCCCCACACTGCCGTCCCGCACTGTCATGGCACTGTCATGGCGCCTCCACGGAGGGACGGCCGCGGGGCAGCCCGGTGACAGGCGCTCGGCCGGCCTCAGCGCAGCTCGTGCGGCACGCCCGAGGCCACCACCTTCGAGCCGTCCCAGGTGAACCGGATGACCTCCTGACCGGTGGGCATGTGGGCCGGCTCGCCCGGCTTGGCGTACTGGTAGTGCGCCCGGACGGTCCGGTCGTCCTCCAGGTGCACGCCGGGCTGGTAGTAGGTCGGAGTCGCGAAGGAGGTCCCCAGGTACTCGCCGCGGTGGAACAGGAGCACCTGGTGCGAACCCGTCATCGCTCCCGTGGTCGACACGACGATGGCCGAGAGGTCGGCGCAGGGGTCGAAGGCGTCGCCGTAGACGCTCTGGGGCTCCATGCCGTCGAGGACGTCCCCGTGCAGCGCGACCTCGCGCGCGACGGTGGTGTCGGCGCACTCGGTGTCCGTCGTGGGCTGGCGCGAGGCCGTCGTGCTCGGCGTCGGGCTCGCGGACTCGCGCTGCGTGGTCGTCGAGGGCGTGCTCGCGGACGGGGTGGTCGACCTGGCAGGGGTGGAGTCAGCCGACTCCGTGGGGGCAGCCTCCGTCGCGCCCTGCGTGGGCGTCGCGCTCGCGGAGGGGCTCGGGGCCGACGTCGACGGTGAGGCCCCGGTGGGCTCCGCCGGCTCCGCATCGGCCGTCGGGGAGGTGGGCGTGCCGGCGGACGTCCCCGGCGACTCCTGGCCGTCCGTGCTCGCCCCGCTGGCCGGCGTCGTCCCGCCGGCGGACGTGGTCGTGGAGACCTTCGGCGGGGCCGCGGGCAGGTCCGTCGCGCCCTCGTCGCCGTCGGAGCCGCAGGCGGACAGCCCCAGGGCGCTCACCAGGCACAGGGCGACGAGGGCAGGGGACTTCTTCATGGGGCCTCCGGGGCAGGACGTCGGTGGGGCGCACCGACGGCCGCCGGGCGCGGCAAGTCTCACCCGGGCGACCTGTCACCGCGCTGTCGCCGTCGAGGGGCGCTTCCGCACCGGTGCCGGTGCCGGTGCCGGAGAATGTGCCCCATGCCCATCCCGCTCACCGATCCCCGTGACCCGCGCGTCGAGGACTACTTCGGCCTCACCGACGTGAACCTGCGCCGCAAGCTGGAACCCGAGCGGGGGCTCTACATGGCCGAGTCCGACAAGGTCATCCGCCGCGCGCTGGCCGCCGGCCACCGCCCACGCTCCCTGCTGCTCACCCCGCGCTGGGTCACCGACCTGGCCGACCTCGTGGCCGAGGTGGAGGCCACCGGCGCCCCGGTCTACGTGGCCGAGCCCCCGGTGGCCGAGGCGATGACGGGCTTCCACCTGCACCGTGGCGCGCTGGCGGCCATGCACCGCCCGGAGCTGCCCCCGGTGTCCGAGGTGGTGGCCGGGGCGCGCCGCGTGGTGGTGGTGGAGGACGTGGTGGACCACACCAACGTGGGCGCCATCTTCCGCTCCGTCGCGGCCCTGGGCGCCGATGCCGTGCTCGTCACCCCCCGCTGCGCCGACCCGCTCTACCGTCGCAGCGTCCGCGTCTCGATGGGGACGGTCTTCCAGGTGCCGTGGACCCGCATCGACCCGTGGCCCGGCGGCATGGCCGAGCTGCAGGAGGCCGGGTTCACCGTGGCCGCCCTGGCCCTGCGCGAGGACGCGCTCACCATGCGGCAGCTGGAGGCCGACCTGCCGGCGAGGCTGGCGCTGGTGCTGGGCACCGAGGGCGACGGGCTGGCCGATCGCACCGTGGCCGCCGCGGACCTGGCCGTGCGCATCCCGATGGCCGGGGGAGTGGACTCCCTCAACGTGGCCGCCGCGAGCGCCCTGGCCCTCTACGCCACCCAGCCCCGCGACTGAGGTCCCGGCCAGGCCGGCCCACGGTGCCGGTGCCGTGCCCAGCCGTCCGCCTCGAGGCACTCGTCCGCAGAAGCCCGGCTGTGGTCCACAGGTACGCCCCGTGCGCCGTACCTCTGGACCGCAGCCGGACCTTTGCAGGGAGGGGCGCAGCCGGCCAATGCGGGTGCGGGCCGGCGCGGGCGTCAGGCCACGTAGCGCTCCAGCAGCCGCGCGGTCTCGCGGCCCGGGTCGCGGGACACCCCCGAGTGCACCGGCGAGGTCTGCACCACCGTGGACCGCGGCGCCACGAGCCACCCGAAGCGCATGGCCAGCGTGTGCAGGACGTCGGCGGGCGGTCCCCCGGGCACGGGCTCGCTGCGGGCCACGCGGTCCATGGTCACGCAGAAGCGCTCCACGGCGGCCACGTCCAGGTCCGGCCACAGCGCCTGCAGGCGCGCCGCATCGATCCGCACGGCCACGTCGAGCACCGCCGCCGAGCGCGAGTGCACCACCACACCGACGTTCACGAACTCCTCGCGCTCCGGTCGTGGAACGCACCGGATGACCGCGTACTGGTACTCGTGCCAGGTCGGCGCGCCCTCCACCCGGGTGGGGCGCCGCAGCTCGCGCGTGCCGCCACCGGCCGTCCCGATGACGGTGGGCCCGGCCGCCGTCCCGCTCACCGGGGCTCCTCGCCCTGGCGCACCACCGCGCGGCGGGCCTGCATCTTGAGCGTCCGCTGCGCCTCCGCGCGCCCGGCCTCGGCCCCGGCGCGCGCGGCGGCCAGCGCGTCGTCGCCCGGCAGCCAGTGCTCGGCCCCCGCGAGACGTGCGGTGAGGAAGTCCACGTAGGCGTCGCGCACCGCATCGGCCGTGGGCAGGCCCCCGGTGGTCTCCAGCCACTCGCCGGGCACCGCGGCCACGGCCTCGCGCACCGCCTGCCCGATGCGGGGTGCAAGCTCGGCGTGCACCCGCGCCATGGTGCCGGGCTCGGCGGGCACCACCGCGGCCGTCACGTGCTGCGAGGCGTCGAAGGGCTGCCGGGCGGAGCGCGCGGGGTCCGGGGCGTGCTCGGCGGCCGTGCCCGGCCAGGCGTGGTGGAAGTACAGCGCCGCCCCGTGGTCGATGAGCCACGGCACCCCGTGCCACACCACCAGGTTGGGATTGCTCCAGGTGCGGTCCACGTTGGCGGTGAACGCGTCCAGCCACAGCAGACGCGCGGCCACCTCGGGGGCCGGGGGCACGGAGCCGTCGTACCCGTGCGCCCCGGGCAGGAAGTCGGTGCCCAGGTTGAGCCCGATGCTGGCGCGCAGCAGGTCCTGCACCTCCTCGTCGGGCTCGTAGCGGCTGAGGGCCTCGGGCAGCTCCAAGGCCACCATCTCCGGCACGGGCAGGTCCAGCGCGCGGGCCAGCTCGCCCACCACCACCTCGGCCACCAACACCTTGACGCCCTGTCCGGCGGAGCGGAACTTCATGACGTAGGTGCCCAGGTCGTCGGCCTCCACCACGCCCGGCATCGAGCCGCCCTCGCGCAGCGGGGTCACGTAGCGCACGGCGGTGCGGCGGGGCAGCTCGCCGGTGGGGTCCCAGGGGCTGGTCATGGGGCCACGGTACGTGGGCGGCTCGGCCCGCCCCGGACGTAGGCTGCGCCCCATGAGCACGCTCTACAACCTGCTGCTGCCCCCGGCCTACTCGCTGTTCGCCCTGCAGGGCCTGCGCATCCGCGTGGAGGGGCAGGACAACGTACCGGCCACCGGCGGTGCGGTCATCGCGTGCAACCACATCAGCTACCTGGACTACGTCTTCGTCGGCCTGGCCGTGCGCCACCGCCGCCGCCAGGTGCGCTTCATGGCCAAGAAGGAGCTCTTCGACCAGCCGGTGCTGGGCCCGATGCTGCGCTCCATGCGGCACATCCAGGTGGACCGCGACGCCGGCGGGTCGGCCCTGCGTCACGGCGTGGACGCCCTGCGCCGCGGCGAGCTGGTGGGCGTCTTCCCGGAGGCCACCATCAGCCGCAGCTTCGAACTCAAGGGCTTCAAGACCGGCGCGGTGCGCATGGCCGCCGAGGCGGGGGTGCCGGTCGTCCCGATGGTGAACTGGGGCTCGCACGTGCTGGCCACCAAGGGCCTGCCGCGTCACCTGGGGCGCACCGGCACGCCGGTGACCATCGCGGTGGGGGAGCCGATCCACGTGGCCCCGGACGCCGACCCGCTGCAGACGACCGAGCACCTCCGCGACGTCATGGACGAGCTCCTGCGCGCGGTGCAGGGCGAGTACGGCCCGATGCCGGAGCACCTGCGCCGCTGGGAGCCGGCCCGCTCCGGAGGCACGGCGCCCACCCTCGAGGAGGCCGACGCCCTGGACGCCCGCGACGTGGCCGAGCGCCGGCGCCGCCGGGTGGAGAAGGCCGAGCAGGCCGCCGCCCGGCGGGCGCAGGGACGTCCCCGCGGGCTGCCCCGCCTGCCGAAGCGCTGATCCCGCCGGCGGGGACGGCGCCGCCGGCTCAGGCGGTGTCCTGCCCGCGCTGCTGCTGCACCTGGGCACGCAGGGTGGTCAGGGCCCGCTGCAGCCGCCGGCTCACCTGGGCCTGGGAGATCCCCATCGACGCGGCGATGCGGCCCTGCGTCTCGTCCTCCAGGTAGCGGCGCAGCAGCACCGTCCGGTCCAGCGGGTCCAGGGCCTGCAGGTGGGGCTGCAGGGAGAGCCACTCGTCCACGTGGCCGGCCGGGGCGGCGGTGACCCACCGCGGCTCGGCCTGGTCGTCGGGCCCCTCGGGGGAGCGCCCGGCCAGGGCCCGTCGGGCCTCGCGCACCTGCGCCTCGTCCACGCCGAGCCGCTGCGCCACCTGCTCCGTAGGGGGCTCCCCGCCCACCTGCTGGCGCAGCTCGTCCTCGGTGGCCCGGACCTGCAGGGCCAACTCCTGGACGGCCCGCGGCGGGCGGACCCACCACGTGCTGTCGCGCAGGTAGCGGCGCAGCTCACCCACGATGGTGGGCACGGCGAAGGTCGAGAGGGTGGTGCCGTGGGAGGGGTCCCAGCGCTGGACGGCCAGCACCAGCCCCATGCAGGCCACCTGCTCGCAGTCGTCCACCCACGCGGGCGTGGGGGCGTGACGGCGGCCAAGACGGCGGGCGAAGGGCAGGTGGTCGGCCACCACCTCGGCCAGCTCGGCCTGGCGGGCGGCCTCGGGGAGGTCACGGGCGGCGGTCAGCCGGCGGCGCACGGACTCCGCGTCGCCGTGGGTGGGTGATCCCGGCGTCGCCCCGCGCGGGGTCTCGTCCTGGTGGTGGTGCATCAGAGCCTCCAGACATGCTGAACAGTCGTGGCGCTCTGCTGGACCACGGCGTGGATTCTGCCACGGTGGAATGCGTCTGCCGGAGGGGGACCCGCCGGTCACCTACGGTGTGCGCATGCGCCCCACCGCCTCGGTCCTGCACGTGGACCTCGACGCCTTCTTCGCGGCGGTGGAGCAACGCGACAAGCCCTCCCTGCGGGGGCGTCCGGTGGTGGTGGGTGGCACCGGACGGCGCGGCGTGGTGGCCACGGCCAGCTACGAGGCGCGTGTGTACGGCATCCGGTCGGCGATGCCGGGCTGGCAGGCCCGCGCGCTGTCGCCCGGGGGAACGGCCTTCCTCAGCGGGCGGCGCGAGGCCTACCGGGCCAGCAGCCGCGCGGCCATGGACGCCCTGCGCGCCCTGGCGCCGGTGGTGGAGCAGGTGAGCATCGACGAGGCGTACGCCGACCTGGCCGCAGGGGACGCGCCGCACCCGGTGGAGACCTGGTCGCGGCAGGACGCCGAGGCCGTGGCGCGCGAGCTGCGCTCCGCCATCGCGGGGGCCACCGGCGGGCTCACGGCGTCGGTGGGCATCGGCAGCTCCAAGATGATGGCCAAGATGGCCTCCGAGGCCGCCAAGCCGGACGGGTTTCGCGTCATCTGGCCCGGCGAGGAGGAGGCCTTCCTGGCCGGGCTGCCCGTGCGCGCCCTGCCCGGCGTGGGCCCGGCGACGGGGGACCGGTTGCGGACCTTCGGGGTGGCCACCGTGCAGGACCTGCGGCGCGTCTCGCTGGCCGACCTGGTGTCCATCCTCGGCGAGTCCTGGGGGCACGGCCTGCACGCCCTGGCCCGCGGCGTCGACCACCGCGAAGTGGTGACCCACCGGGAGGCCAAGAGTGTCTCGGCCGAGGAGACCTTCGCCACCGACCTCACCGACGTGCGCGCCGTGGAGGCCGAGCTGCGCCTGCTGGCCGAGCGCGTCTCGGGGCGGCTGCGCAAGGCCGGGCTGTTCGGCCGCACGGTCTCGCTCAAGCTGCGGCAGCACGACTTCTCCACCCACCTGCGCTCGGTGACGCTGCGCCACGGCACCGACGACGCGACCACCATCGGCGATGCGGTGGTGCGCCTCGTGGGCTCGGTGGGCCTGGGCGAGGGGGTGCGCCTGCTGGGGGTGGGCGTCTCCGGGTTCGTGGAGCACAGCCAGGGCGAACTGGCGCTCGAGGTGCACGAACCGGCGGGGACGGCGGGGGAGAGCCACACCTCGGACGTGGTGGAGCAGGCCCCCGCGCCCGAGCCGGAGGACGCGCACGACGCCCGGTTGGGGCGCACCGCGTGGCCGACGGGCTCCGACGTGGTGCACGCCGAGCACGGCGCCGGGTGGGTGTGGGGCAGCGGTCTGGGGCGGGTGACGGTGCGCTTCGAGGGGCCGCGTACCGAGCCGGGGCCGGTGCGCACCTTCGCCCACGACGACCCAGACCTGCGCCCGGCCGACCCGCCCGCCTGGTGAGGCCCGGGCGGTCGGCGCGTCACCGCATCGGGCCCGCGCTCAGGCGAAGGTCCAGGAGCGCTTGCTCAGGCCGTACCAGAACCCGTCCACAGCGGTCTCGCCCCGCGGTGTGGAGGTGGCCGAAGCCGCCCCCAGGGCCACGAACAGCGGGGCCCAGTGCTCGCTGCGCGGGTGCGCCTGGAGCGCTGCCGGGGCCTTGGCCTCCCAGTCGATGAGCGCGTCCACGTCGCCGGCGGCCACGGTCTCGGCGGCCCACTGGTCGAACTCCGCCGACGCACTCGGCGGGGTGCCGTCGGTCCCGGCGGCGGGGTTGAACCAGCGCAGGTTGTGGGTGGTGAACCCGGACCCCACGATGAGCGTGCCCTCCTGCCGCAGGGGCGCCAGGCGCTGGCCCATGGTGAACAGCTCGCGGGGGTCGAGGGTCGGCATCGAGACCTGCAGCACGGGCACGTCGGCCTCGGGGTACATCTCCACCAGGGGCACGTAGGCGCCGTGGTCCAGGCCGCGGGCCTGGTCCTGGTGCACCGGGCCCGCCTCGGCCAGGGCGCGGGCCACGGACTGCGCCAGCTCGGGCGCGGCGGGGGCGTCGTAGTTGACGTCGTAGTACTTCTGCGGGAATCCCCAGAAGTCGTAGGTCAGGGGCGCCCCGGTGGTGGAGGAGACGGTCACCGGGTCGTTCTCCCAGTGCGCGCTCACCATGAGGATGCTGCGCGGGCGCTCAATGCGGGACGACCAGTCGGCCAGCTCGCGGGTCCACGTGGGGTCGTCGGCCAGCGGGGGAGCGCCATGGGAGAGGTACAGGACGGGGAGCGAGGAGGTGGCCATGGGGCCAGCCTAGGAGATGTAGGTGATGCGTCACCCGCAAGGGGTATCACCCCGGGGGAGGAGGGCTCCCCGTCAGCCTGCTGCCAACCTTGTCGGCATGGAGTCGACCATCAATCCGGCACTCTTCCTGGCAGGTCTGGTCGGAGTCCTCCTGGTGCTCCTGGCTATCGGCACCCTGCGGGCCTGGCCCGGGCACGTGACCGAGGCGCGCATCCCCCGCCTGCGGGTCGAGGCAAGGGTGGTGCAGTCACCCACGTACCGGGCTGATCACGAGGGGGACAAGGTGGTCTACCAGCCCCTGGTGCTGGAGTACCCGGCCGCCGGCCGCGTCCACCGGTTCGAGACCACCTCCTTCCCGTCGGACCCGCAGGAGTGGACCGATCTGGTGGTGTACGCGGACTGGCCCACTCCACCGCAGTTCGCGAGCCGCGCCCACGGCCTCACGCCCCCGCGACTTCTCCACCTCGTGGCTCGCGTGCTCCTCCTCATCGCGGCGGGGCTGGGGCTCCTGGCCGTGCAGTGGGTTCTCACACCTCCATCCGATCGCCTCTTCACACTGTGCTTCACAGGCTTCTTGGTGGGCATGATTTACGGCGCCGCCCAGGTCATCTGGGGCGCCTCCGACTGGCAGGGGTCGACCCATCCCTCGCTCCGCCCCGACGCCCGGGGACGAACGATCCTGGGCCTGGTGGTCCTGGCCGCCTCCGTCGCCCTGCTGGTGGCGGCGGTGCAGGAGTCCCCCTCTCGCGCCCCCACCGCTCCGCCGCCTCCAGCCGACCCGGACGAGCAGGGCCCCCGGACTGGCCGTGGCTCGCGATGTGGGCCGGCTTCGTCGCGATGGTCGGCCCGGCCATGACCCTCTGGAACGCCAGCACGGCCACGCTGACTCCCCGCCGCTCGCGGCGCGCCGAGGTGCTGGGCCGCGTCATCGAGCCACCGGCGTGGAACCCCGACGGCAGGAGCACCTCCGACCCGCTCGTGGGGTGGGAGCTGGACGGGCGCCCCCACAGTGCCCGGGTGCACATGGTGCGGGTGGTCTCCGCGGGGCAGCCCGTGCTGCTGAGGGTTGACCCCGCAGGGCGCCGGCCCCCCGTCGAGGCCGGGGAGCACCGGCCACCCACGCCTGCAGGCCTGGCCAGGTCGCTTCTCTGGCTCACGGCGGGTGCGGCGGTGTTCCTCGGTGGTGCGTGGGCCATGGCCGCCGAGCGCGGCATCGAGTCGACGGCACCCTTGGTGGCCGGCATCTTCGGGGGAGTCGTGATGATGGCGACGGGGCCGGCGCTGGCAGGCGCCGGCTGGTCCTGGGCCTTCGGTCCGCGACGCCACGCCGTCGTGCGCGTTGCCGGCCTGGTGCTGCTGGCAGGTGGCGTGGTCTGGGCGCTCGCCGGCATCGCCATCTGGGCCACGGCCTGACCCGCCGACCACGACCAACCAGCAGCACGAGGAGGGACACCGGGGATGGACACCAGAGAACTGACGGCCTACGGCGTGATGGGCGTGCTCCTGAGCGGCGTGTACGCAGGGGTAGCCTGCAGCAGCCCCTCAGGCGGGCGCGCGCCACGGACCAGGTGATGGCGCGGGTGGTCGCCGAGGAGGCGGCCGACAGCGACGACACCGAGAAGCACCGCGTCACCGGCCGGTACGTGTTCCACGGGGAGTCCCACGAGGCCACCCTCCTGGCGCCCCGCAGCTCCACGCGCATGGGGCACATGCCCGTCCTCGTCAACCCGCGGCGACCGGGGCGACCGGGGCGGCCAGTGAGTCCTCGGTCGCCGTACAACATCTGAGGGGCCGTCGCCGCGGGCCTTCTCCTGCTGGCCAGCTCGGTGGTCCTGGCGCTCGCCTTCGTGGACTACGCGCAGCAGGTCGGGGACGTGTGGCGCGCCGCGGGCACGGTCGCCCTCTGGACCGGCGCACATGATCGACCCAGTGGCGCGGAGCACCGGCAACCGCGTGCTAAAGTTCTCTGTCGTTGCCCACCGAGGTGGGTGGCACCACTCGTCCGGGTGGCGGAATGGCAGACGCGCTAGCTTGAGGTGCTAGTGCCCGTAAAGGGCGTGGGGGTTCAAGTCCCCCTCCGGACACAGAATCGAGGGCCGCATCCCAGCAGGGGTGCGGCCCTCGTCGCATGCCAGGGCCGGCGATTCCAGACCGCGGACGAGCGCCGAGGACGCCGGCCAGCGCGGGGTGGTGGGGGGCGTTGACGCGCCTGGTGCGCGCGGCCACACCCCTGGCGACCGTGGGCAACCGGTCGACCCTGCAACAGTCCCCAGGTCAACCGGTTGCCCACCGTGGGCTGTCTCGGGGCTCGGCGAGGCGGCGGGGGGGCGTGGTCTCGGGGCGCCTCCCACCCACAGCCAGGCCTCGCCAACCCGGCAGCCTCACACGAACAGCCCGACCGTCACCCGGCTCCTGACCAAGCCGACTAGGGTCGCGCCATGACCGGGCGCGCGCAGACCGAGACCCCCGAGCTGGTGGAGCTGCTGGCCGAGGACGGCTCCGTCATCGGCACCGCGGACAAGGCCGAGGTGCACACCGACGCCACACCCCTGCACCGCGCGTTCTCCGTGCACCTGCGCACGCCCGACGGCCGCGTGCTGCTCACCCGCCGCGCACTGGGCAAGGTGGCCTGGCCGGGGGTGTGGACCAACACCTGCTGCGGCCACCCGGCGCCGGGGGAGTCCGACGAGGGCGCCATCCGCCGCCGCCTGGCCCAGGAGCTCACCATCCCGGCCGATGCGGTGGGCGCGCCGGTGCCCGCCCTGCCCGACTTCCGCTACCGGGCGGTCGATGCCGGCGGGGTGGTGGAGCACGAGGTGTGCCCGGTCTACGTGGCCGACCTGCTGGTGGACCCGGCCACGCTGCCCTCACCCAACCCCGACGAGGTGGCCGAGACCGCGTGGGCGCCCTGGACCGATGCCGTGGCCGCACTCCGTGCAACACCGTTCGCCTTCAGCCCCTGGTTCGTGCTGCAGGCCCGCGACCCGCGGCTCAACGCTCTGCTCACCTGAGCACCGCAGGCGCCTCGCCTACCCTTGGGTGAGAACCGTTCGCACATCGAGGGGATGCGCATGCGACACACCGACCCGTACGACGCCATCGCCGTCGGCGCCCAGTTCTACGAGCTCAACCACGGCGCCCAGGTGCGCCACCGCGTCGAGAGCCTGCTGCCACACATCTCCCCGCCGCGGGTGGGCGTGCTCGACGTGGGTGCCGGCAGCGGCACCCCCACCCTGGCGATGGCGCGCACCTGGCCGGGGGTGCCGGTCCACGCCGTGGAGCCGTCGCGGAGCATGCGCATCGCACTGCTCACCCGCATCGCCGAGGAGGGGGACCTGCAGCGGCAGGTGACGGTCCACCCCGTGGCGGCGCACGAGCTCACGCGCACCGGTTTCGTGGACCTGGTGACCGCGTTCTGGGCCCTGGGCATGGTGGAGCCGGACCACTGGGAGGCCACGCTGAACGCCCTGGTGGGGGCGCTGGTGCCCGGCGGGGCGCTGCTCACAGAGTCGTCGCTGGGGGAGGCCGAGGAGGACGCCGCAGCGGTGCAGGACTACCGCGGCAGCACGCGGCTGGGGGAGCACACCATCGAGCACGGCGGGCACGTGGAGACCGCGCCGGACGGCAGCGGATACGGGGTGTTCACCTACCGCTGGCTCGATGCCGACGGGCACCTGCTGTACGAGGACCACGACCACTACGAGCACCGCCCGGGGCACGCGCGGCCCGACCTGGCGGGCAGCCTGGAGGCGCGCGGGATGGTGGCCGAGCGGGAGCTCGACGACCCGGCGGCCCCGGGCGCGCACCTCACGCTGTGGCGGCGCCCGGCGGTCTGAGGCCTCAGCCGACCTGCGGCAGGGGGCGCGGGCGGCCGTTGTCGTCGGTGGCCACGAAGGTGAACAGCCCGCAGGTGATGAGCTCCTCGGCCTCAGAATGGCGGTCGCGAGCCCATGCCTGCACGGCGACCTTCATCGAGGTGCGGCCCTCGTGCTCCAGGTGCGTGTAGACCGTCACCTCGGCGCCCACGGTCACCGGCCGGACGAAGGACATGCTGTCCACCGCCACGGTGGCGGCACGGCCCTTGGCCCGCAGGGAGGCCAGGGACCCGGCCGCCAGGTCCATCTGCGACATGAGCCAGCCACCGAAGATGTCTCCGTACGGGTTGGCGTCGGCCGGCATGGCGGTCACGCGGATGCTGGGGTGCCAGTCGGCCGGGGGAGTGGTGGGCTCGGGGTCAGGCGTGTGGGGCACGGGGTTCCTCTCGGGGGGGGGATGGGCTGGGGCCGTGTTCACCGTACGCGCCGGCGGCACCCCATCGACCGGGCCCTGCGACGTGAAAGGCTGACGGCATGGGCATCGCGAACTTCCTCGGCCTCACCGGCGGCGTGGACACCGAACGGGAGGTGGTCCGCCTGCGGCGCAGGGTGGCCACCCTCGAGGCGCAGGTGGCGGAGTTGGCCCGTGCCACCGGGGCCGACCTGCGCTTCGTGGCGCCGGAGCCGGCGGTGTCGGACGAGGTGCGCCAGCTGGCCCTGTCGGGCCGCCAGATCGCGGCCATCAAGCTGCACCGGGAGCAGACCGGTGCGGGTCTGGCCGAGGCCAAGCAGCACGTGGACGAGGTGGTGGACGGCCGCGCCTGAGTCCCGCCGCGGGCACAGAGAAGCGCCGCGGGTGAGATCGAGGGCGCCACTGCGGGGGTGGGTGCCGGTGGGGCTGTGGACGAGTGGCGTGAGCCGCTGGAAGTCCACAGGGGGCTGAGCTCCGCCGGCCCCGCACTGCGGAGGTTGTCGGAGGGTGGGCATACGACTGGACACACCAGCGCCCCCCCCTGACAAGGAGCACGTCATGCACAGCAGCGTCCGGAACGCCCCCACCCGGGGAGGCCAAGCATGAGTGCCCGCACCTGGCACGCACTCGGCCTCGTGCCGTCCACGCTGGGAGGGTTCGCCATCACCTCGGTGGTCATCGGGCTGCTCCCGTGGGCAGCGGTCATCGCCTTGATGGCGGGCTGGGGCCTCTGGGTGCTCCTCGCCGCGCTCGGCAGGGGTGAGGGACCCTTGGCAGCCCTGGAACTCACCGGGACCCGTGGTGTGCACCCCACCGAGGCGGCTGGTGCCCACCAGCTGCTGGCCGCCGCCGGAGCACCCCCGGGACATGCTGTGGTCCGCATCGGCCAGGAGAGCCCGGTGATCCACCGGTGGGGGCGCCGAACGGTCGTGTTGCCCTGGTGCGTGCTGGACGAGCGCGTGCTGCCCAGGGCCGAGGCGGTGCACCTGGTGCGTCTCTCCCTCACCGCCACCCCGGGCCCGCTGGGCGGTCCGGTCTGGGCGGCGTTGCGCGTTCCGTGGTCGCTCACCGAGAGGCTGGTCCTGTGGCCGGTGGCACGGGCCACCAGCGTGCTGCCTCTCGTCCACTGGGCATGGAGCATGCGCTGGATCTGGTTCGTGGCGGGGCCGCTGGTGGCGTGGAACACCGGCGACGTCATGAACGCCATCTCGCCGTGTGCCTTCGTGACGCTGACCTACCTGCGGCCCATGGCGCAGGCGATGGAGACCCGTGCGCTCACCCGGGCTGTGGCCGAGGCCGAGCACCACGAGCAGACCACCGGGAACCCGATGTTGTCGGAGGACGCCGGTACCAGTGGAGTCACACCCCGAACCTCTCAGGAAGGACGCACCATGAACACCGACCCGACCCAGCCGACGCCCGAGGAGGGCACGCCCGCCACGTGGGAGCAGTTCTTCCACGCCGTGGAGGCAGTGGCCGTCGAGTTGGTACCGGCGCTGCTCACGGACGATGCCCAGGACTCCGTCGACACCAACGGCGTGGGCGACCTCATAGACGACCACGGCCCCGGTGTCGTGCTCATGGCCATGGCCCTCGTGGTCTCCGAGGCCGAGACGCAGGTGGGCGCGGCATCGCTGCACATGATGGCGAGCTCCGGCGAGGCCGGCATGCGACTGCCGGGCTGGCTGCCCGCCCCGGACGAACTGTTCCGCCCCGGTGAGCCGCTGGACGCCGAGCTGCTGGCTAAACATCACCGTGCGGACCTGCACAGGATGTCCGAGGAGGCCCGGGCGTCGGGCGAGGAGGAGGACACGGCCTTCGGTGACGCACTGGCCGAGGGCCTGCAGCTCATGACCCTGTGGCACGAGGGCGACGGAGCAGGCTTCCTGGAGAACCTGGGCACCCGCGACGTGGAAGGCAGCTTCTTCGTGCTGCACCTGCTGTTCCAGGTGGCCACGGTGCGCACCATGGACGTGACCGGGTGGACGCCCGCGCAGACCCGGCAGGACCTCACGGCTGCGCTGATGGCCGCCCAGCAGGCGTGAACCTGGAGATCCCGATCACGCCACGTTGCCCGCTCGCTGCTACCGCGGTGACCGCGAGCCAGCAGCGGGCAACGTTCCCCACTGCCGCTCGAAGTGCTTCATGTCAGAGACAGCCTTGAGGTATGTCACGGGGGAATTGCCGTCCCACGTGGTGTTCACGACCCGGAAGTGCCGCTCGGCCGCCTCCACCTTGGCGCGCTGAACCGGAGGAAGCTTGCGCACGTCGTCCACGCCCTTCGTCTCCACCACGAAGAACAACCGCTCCCGGCCACCCTCGTCGACGACCACGGCCCAGTCCGGGTTGTACGAACCCAGGGGCGTCGGGATCGTGAACCATGCTGGCAACTTGGCGTAGACCTTGACTTCGTCAGCAACCTCCAGAGCCTTGACGAAGTTCTCCTCGACGCCAGAGTCCACGACCGCGTGGGGCCAGATGGACTTGGCGAGCGTCAACGGCCCCGCATTGTCATCGTCCATCACCACGTTCCCGTGCAGGTGGCCCACGAGTTCTTCATCCATGAGCCGCTGCCGCGGGTAGGGGTCCCCTTCGAGCAGGTCGTAGACGATGCCCGACATGAGGGCCGCTTCCTTGGTGGTGTTGATGACCTGTGCAACTTCCACCACGTAGTCCATGGGGTTGCGTCGGAACTGGTCCAGCGAGTCGGCCTCCAAGAGGACCTTCGCAAGCGTCCGCCGGGTGAGGCCCGTGCGTCCCTGGAGTTCGGTGAGGATGTCCGGCAGGGGCCCGGGCGGCAGCATCTCCTGTCGGTCACCCTGCCGCGTGAGATTCGCCTCCACGCCGCCGCGGTCCTGATCAATCCGTGCGGTGTCCCAACTGAACTGGCGGGGGAGCGTCCGGACCTCACGCACCTTCTCCACACACGCAGCGACCAACTCCTCGCTGTCCACATCCACTCGATAGACGGTCCGGCCACTGATGCGATCCCACAAGGCGCGGAACGGTTCGGAGTCCACCAAGCCAGGCTCCGGCCGCCCGATCTCGATGCGGTGATCCGCAGCCTTCACCTCGAGCCGGCCAGCGATCTTCCGCAGCAGAGGCAGGACCTGGGCCCGCACATCCTCAAACTGCTCCGGGAGGTCCACGGTTTCAGCCTGCAGATCCTCTCGCAGACGTTCCGTCACGCCGCCCTCGCCATCCACGTATCCCGTTGCATGAAGGGCTTCCCACAGCTCCGCGGATGCTTCTGCGCCGAGCGGCTCCACGGTCGGCTCACCGGACTCGCTCTCCCGGCGCACCCTGAGGTGCATGAACGTTCCACGCTCGATTCGGCCGAACACGATCCCCAGATCCTCGGAGAGCTCTCGCTGGAGACCGTCGGCGAAGGCCTGGTAGCTCTCGTCGGCAATCACCGTCAGGCGGTTGATCTGGTGTCCAGACGTCCGCTCGCCGTCGCTGTCGACGGCCAACCGGAGTCCGCGCCCCAGGATCTGGCGCCTCTTCTGAACGGTCCCGATGCTCCGCAGGGAGCAGATCTGGAAGACGTTGGGGTTGTCCCACCCTTCGCGCAGAGCGGAGTGCGAGAAGATGAACCGCAAAGGTTCGTCGGGCGACGTGAGACGCTCCTTCTCACGCATGATGAGTTCGTAGGCTGCTTGGGCATATTCCCGCCCATCCGCGTTGCGCTCGGTGGTGTCCACGGACCGACCCGCGCGGTCCACCGAAAAGTACCCCTCGTGAGCAGCCGAGGCGTCGTTGGCCCCCAGCGCAGCACGGAGGTCCGCGTATCGAGGCTCACCGACGAGGGCGGAGTACTCCTCCTCGAACATCTTCTGGTAGGCGCCTCGCCGGACCTCACCGCCCTCCCCGTAGGCGCGGTATTTGGCCACCTCATCGATGAAGAACAGCGAGAGCACCTTGATCTGACGCCCCTCGCGCAGGAAGAGGGATTCCTTCTCCAGGTGCTCGCGGATGGTCTTACGGATCATCAGCCGCGCCCGCGCGTCGTCCTTGAGGTCCTCGCCGATCGCCTGCCCCTCGGCAATGGGTCCGGCGTGCGTGCTGAGTTCGACGCCAGCAGATCCTTCAGACGCATCGATCCCCGTCACGAGTGTTCCGGCGTAGATCTCATTGCCGGTGACGTCCCGCAGGTCGTCACCGTCCCGCACGGTCTTGGTGACGCGACTCAGGCTTCCGTCGGCACGGATGAGATCCAGTTCCAAGCGGGCTGTCAAAGACCTTCGTGTCGCCCTCACCGAGACAACTCGAACGTAGCCGTTCGCCCCGCTCCCCGTCTCCCGGAGCGCGGCCACCTCGATCTGCTTGACCAACTGCTGCTGGTAGGCATCCACTGCATCCAGACGGTGGATGAGATGAGAACCGTCACCCCGGGGCGGAGTGGCGGAAAAGTTGAAGGTGGCCAGTGCCCCCAGCCCCTCGACCGCCCTGCGCCCCTGCCCCTTCTGCGCCCCCCTGGCCTGCCCGGAATCGCCGTAGACCGACTGCGGCTCGTCCACGATCACCACCGGCCGGGTCGCACGGATGAAGTCGGCAGGGCTCTCGTATCCCAGGGACTCGACACGCCGATAGAGCAGGTTGCTGTCCTTGTTGATGGCTCCCACCGTCACCACCATGAACTGCACGGTGCTGGCCACGGCGAAGGTCCTGATGCGTCCCATCCGAGAGGAGTCGTAGGCGAAGGCATCGAACACGACACCGTCGTATAGACGCGTGAAGTGGTCGCGCAGCATCTCGAGAGATTTCATGACGCCCTCGCGAATCGCGACAGACGGAACCACGATGACGAACTTGGTGAACCCGTGACGTCTATTGAGCTCCAATGCTGAACGCAGGTACACGTACGTCTTGCCCGTCCCGGTTTCCATCTCGACCGTGAACGACCGGCTGCTGACGTCATGGCTCTGGGGGAGGGCGTTGGCCGCCTGTACTCGGTTGGTGTTGCGGAGCAGCTCAGGAAGGTCCAACTGACACTCGTTGCTGACGCCTTCGGCACCGGTCACGGCGCTGAAGGCGTCGTCGGACAGGGGGACCAGATCTGCCGGAGATTGCTTGAGCACGGTGAACGCGCCCTGCCCCAACGACTGTCCTGCGAAGATCTCCACCACGCTGTCGATGGCAGCCTGCTGGTGGGGAAGCGAGTCCTTGAAAGTGAACTTCATGGCTGCCTCAGACGGTGGTCATGGACGGGAACCCGCCCTGCACGAGGGCCTCAGCGGTGTTGAGCTTGGCACTGTCGTCCCTGAACGCGTTGTCCCGGAAGATCACCTGGGTTTCGGCGCTCCCCTGCTCGGTCCTCCATGCGATGATGCCGGTTGCAATCTCCTGGCCGGCAGCGCGGTCCACATCTCCGGCGAGGCAGAGGTACATGGCCCCTTCACCGAGCGAGTACACCGTCCGTCCGCTCATCTCGCGGCTCTCGACCACCGTGGTCAGATCCAGCCCCAGACGCAAGGTCATCTCGGTGAGCAGGTCCTCCTCCGAACGCCCGGCGTCCAGGTTGTCGGCTGCGGCACGCAGCTGGTCCTTGAGGTCCTCCCAGTCGCCAGTCCAGGGACGGATGGCGGAGTCCTCCAGCCGGTAGGCGCGGAAGCCCACGTCCAGCGGCCTCGTGTCAACATCGTCAGCGGGAGCTGTCTGTACATCGATGCCCCCCTCAGTGTCACCGCTGGAATCAGGCTCAGCCGTCTCCACCAGACGACGACCGGCACGCCGCACGCGTTCCCGCGTGACGTCCACGATAGAAGCGAACTCCTCACTCTGGGTGGCCTCATCCAGTTGCACCAACACGAAGCGCCGCGAACCGCCGTCCTGCTTGTTCTGGGCCATGACGGCCTCGGCCGCCGTGCCCGACCCGGCGAAGAAGTCCAACACCAGCGAGTCAGGCTGCGTGGCGACCTGCACGATGCGCTGAATGAGCTTGACGGGCTTGGGCGTGTCGAACGGCTGTCCTTCTGGGAACAGGGCATTCAACGACCTCTTGGCACCATCGGTGTGGCCGGCGTCCTCGTGCTCCCAGAGATCGGTCACCACGAGCCCCGCGGAGGGGTCAAGATGCTGCTTGCGCGCCAAGCCGCCTGCACCACCCTTCGTGAAAAACAGAGCAGGCCAGTTCCCCTTCTCGCGCCGGGCAGCTGCTCTCTTGCGAGCCTCCTCCAGTGAGACGTCCAAGACGAACGCCGGAACCTGCGCTTTGACCTCCTCTGGCGCCACACCGCAAATCTTTGCGCGCCGCGCCGCGTCATCGAGCACTTCGCGACGGTACGGGGCCCACTCGTTCAGCACTTCGAACACCGTATTCGGGCTCACCCGCCAACAAGCCCCCTGGTTCGGGTAGAGGATTTCCCCGGTCATCGGGTGCTGGATGCCGTAAACCATGGGCTGGTTGGTCCCAGCCTTTCCCGCCGTAGCGTCTCCGGCCTTCCACGGCACCGAGTCCCCATCCCTGCTCGAATACCGCGCGTCCATTTCCTCCGTGCGCGGCAGGCGGTTGAGGCGAAACTCCGGCGACTTCCGATAGACGATGACCATGTCCACCACCGACGAGACACCCTGCGCGTCGTTCCGCGGCGAGTAGGTCTTCTGCCAGGACATCTCCCCGACGAAGTTCTCCTCCCCGAAGATCTCGTCACAGATCATGCGGCAGTGGGCGTTCTCCGTGTGGTCCAGCGTGATCCAGATGCTGCCGTTCTCGGCAAGGAGTGTGCGCGCGAGAACCAACCGGGGGTACATCATCGAGAGCCAGGCCGAGTGGCGGCGCCCCTCGTAGTTGGAGACGCTGCGCAACTTGACCCCGGCCTCCGAGACCCTTCCCGTGGCCTCGTCGTACTCGTCCTTGGAGAGGGTGAAGTCGTCGTCGTAGACGAAGTCCCGGGCCGTGTTGTACGGCGGGTCAATGGTGATGAGGCCGACCTTGCCCGCGTACGACTTCAACATGGTCTTCATCACCTCGAGGTTGTCGCCCTCGATGACCAGGTTCTTCGTGTCCTCCCAGTCCTTGGACTCCTCCACCAAGGGGACCAGCGTCTTGGTCGACGGGACATGCGCCAACCTCCGGGCAGCCCCCTTCCCGGGCCACGACAGACCGAAACGCTCAGTCCCCTCGGTACCTCCGTCGTCCCCCATCAGGGCCCGCAGGGCCTCTACATCGAGCCCCGCCTCGGTCACCGCGGCGGGGAGTACCTTCTGCAGGGCCTCACGGACGGCAGCGGCCGGGTCCTCCACCCACTCCGTCTGGTTCTCATGCATCGGGGTCACGTTCGGGCTCACCGGGCGCTCCTTCTACGAGGTTCGAGGCCGCCACAGTATGTCCCGGCACCGACAGCCGGCGTGGACCGGCCCGCCCGACGAGGGCCGTGGATCGTTCGGCCAGTGTGTCGGTGGTCAGGTGTACAGGTGGGACCCCCAGTCAAGGAGGACTCGTGTCACCTGTGTCCATTCTCGTCGTCGGCGCCCCCGCCCTGGCATACGCCTGCTTGGTCACGCTCGGCCTGTACCTGCCACCGGCGCCCTCACCTCGGTCCGCGTCGCTCGTCCGTCTCGTCGGCTTGTTCCGCTCCTTGCGAGCGGCGCTGATTATGGTGTTCGCGGCCGCTGTGGGGGTGGACATGACCCTGCGGATGCAGGCGCCTGATCCCACCCGGGCCGTGGCGGAGCACATGAAATTTGTCATGGAAGTCGCTGTGGTGTCCTCTCTGCTCTGGCATTCGCTGGCTCTCTGGTGGGATCTGGTGCGTGCCGGCAAACCAGGGCGCGACAGTGCGCGACGGCGCATGGTCACGCGGTGGTGCAGCGGTCGCACCAACGCAACCTCCCGCGTGATGCACACCGTGAGCCAGGTGTTCACGTGGACCACTGGGCCGCTGGTTGGATTCTTCGTGGCCTACCTGGGCTCGGTCGTGGTCGCCATGTTCATTCTGTGGGGCGTCCCGGCATGGGTGGGGACCGTCACGTCGCCGGAGGTTGTCGGGAGTCACCGGTAGAGGTGGAGGCACACGACCACAGCAAGGGAGGGAACCCCGTGAACCGTGTGAACCCCGAACCCGAGGGGATCCCGCTGGAGGAGATCCAGTGGGCCCTGGAGCTGTACGCCCTGCTCAACGAACCGTCCGAGACCGCGGACGTGACGCCATTCTTGGCGGAGCACGGTGAGGGAGTGCTCCTGAAGACAGCCATGAACCTGGTGCAGGTGGCCCTGAACCAGCTGGCCGATGTTGTGCTCCAGATGCCCGAGCGGAACGTGGACTACGTTCCCCCGGCGTGGCTCGATCGGGACCAAGAGCGAGCGCAGGACGCGACCCGCCAGACGAAGGACGTGGCCGAGGCCTACCTGAACTACCTGCAGGACGTGGTGGCCATGTGCCAGACGAACCCGCAGGTGGGGGACGAAGTCTTCCTCGACGGCCTTGCGCCAGGCCTGGGGCTCATCGAGGCGTGGCGCACCGGAGACGTCGACGTGGTCGCGCGAGTGGTCACGCACCATGGGTTCGACCGCACCGTGGCGTCCCTGGTGCACATCCTCAGGGCCATCATCAACACGTCCGCGTCCGAGCGTGGCTGCGACGACGAGGACGCACGCGCCCACCTGCAGTACCTCCTGGTGGTCCACCGCAGCAGGTTGGAGAGGGAACAGCCCTCCGACGTGGACGAGGAGGAGGTCGTTGCGCTCGCACGAGAGCTTCTCCCTCTGGTGGTCGGCAGGGCCAGCAAGCAGTGGATGGACCGCACCGGCATCGACGCACTGGTACGCGACCACGGCACCACGCGGGTGCTCCTGGCCATGTGCCTGCTGACGCAGTACGCCGAGGAGACGCTCGGCCGTGTTCTCCGTGCCCTTCTGGAGCGCACAGGCGTGCCGGTGCCCCCGATGGCGAACTGGCTGCCCCGATCACCGCTGCTCGAACAGGACCGGACCCCCACCGCCACGGAGCTCACCCAGCTGCACCGGGAGGGGCTGTGGGCCCTGGCTCGCACAGGTCGGGAGGACCACGACGAAGGCCTCCGGGAGTCCGCGTCGTGCCTGCACACGGGGCTGGAGCTCGTGGACGCCTGTGATCGCAGGGACTCCGAGGACTTCCTCTTCCACGTCGGCGGGGCCGGTTTCGAGAAGAGCCTCGATCACGTGTACCTGGTCTTCCGCCTCTGCGCCGACCGAGTGGAGGAGATCACCGCAACGCCGGCGGCAGAGGTGTTCCTCCCCGAACAGCCCAGTGAGGAATCGGTGGAACGCGCGAACGGCCCCGAACCGGAGGGGGCAGGCATGACTCCGGAGACCATCATCGCCGTGGCCGGCGAGCTCGTCCCGCTCCTTCTCGGCGAGGACCCCCGAGTCACGCTCGGCGGTCAGGCACTGGAGGCACTCATGCAACGGCACGGCGCAGACGTCGCGGTGATGGCCATGAGCAGCCTGGTGACGGCAGCTGACCTCCACCTGGGTCAGGCGGTGGTGAACGCCGTGCTCGCCGGCGGCGGACAAGGCACGTGCGCCCCGGCGTGGTTGCCTGACGAAACTCTGTGGATGTCCCCAGACAACCCGCTGGCGCTGCCGACGGTGGTGGCCCACCACCATGCCAGCCTCCACGAAGTGGTGGCGATGGCCGAACAGGGAAACGACCACGAGGCCCTGGACCTGGCCTCGCTCGCAGAGGGGTTGGAGACGCTGGAGGCCTGGCAAGCGGGGCACGTCCACCGGTATCGCGAGGGCCTGGAGGCCCGCGGGCCGTTCACTACCATCCTCAACCTCTACGTCGTCCTCCGTCTGACGGTGAACCGGATTCTGGAACTCACCGGAGAATCACCCCAGAAGTTGCGCGATGACCTCCAGCAGCAGTACACATCCGCCCCACTCACCTGACCAATCCCAGCCCATCCCGCTGCTCAGCAAGGAAACAGCCATGGCCCGTCCCCAGAACCCCGAGCGCGACCGGACCCCGCTTCCCAAGGGGCCCGACTACGACACGTACTACGACCCGCGAAAGCAGTTCAAGGTCCACCCGGACATCCTTGGAAGCCCTGCCCCCATGCCCCGCACGGTCAAGCCCCAGCGCGACAGCACAACGTCCGGGAACTCCGGGGGAGGCACCCCTGAGACGCCCGCGTGCGGCTGACCGGTCAGCCGGACCCCACTGTGCCGGCCAGCAGCACCATCGTCACCACGAAGCCGGCCAGGTAGTTGAGCCACAGGAACCTCGCCCACCCGCGGTGCGCCTCCTCGCACCGTGGGTCGGGCAGGTTCCGGAACGGCGCCACGTTGGCCACGTAGGCCAGGGGCACCACGGCCAGCAGCGTGTAGGGGAGTGGAGCGGCCAGCATCAGCCCGGCGGCCAGCACGTACAGCCCCGTCGAGACGCGCACCGTCGCCCGCGCGCCGAGCACCGTGGCGATGGACCCGATGCCGGCCGCCCGGTCGGCGGTCACGTCCTGCACCGCGCCGAAGGCGTGGCTGGCCATGGACCACGCGAAGAACGCCGCCAGCACCGCCCAGCCCACGCCCGGCACGGGCCCGCCCGGCACCAGCGCGCCCACCACCGCGGGCCCCACGAAGTGCGTGGCCGAGGTGGCCGAGTCCAGGAAGGGCACCTCCTTGAACCGCAGCCCGGCCCACGAGTACGCCACCACCGCGAACATCGTCACCGCCAGCGCCACCCCGGAGGCCACCGTCCCCGCGGCCAGCAGCGCCACCACGAACGGCACGCACCCCAGCACCGAGGCGGCCAGGATGGCCCGGTGGTGCGCCGTATCGGCCAGCGCGCCCTCCACGCCGCCCTTGCGCGGGTTGAGCAGGTCCGAGGCGTGGTCGAACACGTCGTTGATGCCGTACATGGCCAGGTTGTAGGGCACCGCGAAGAACAGCACGCCCACCCAGAACACCCAGTCGCTCCACGAGCCACCGGCCAGCAGGTACGCCGCGCCAAAGGGATAGGCCGTGTTCACCCACGAGACGGGCCGCGCGGTCCAGAACAGCGTCCGCAGCAGGCTCACCGCTCACCTCCCCGCCGCCACGCCAGCCACAACGCCGGCAGGAGCACCAGCGCGGCCACCGCGTACGCGAAGTCCTCCACCGGCGCACGCCCCACGAACCACCCCACCAGGTGCGCCCGGTCGTAGCCCACGATGCCCGCAGCGATGATGAGCGAGTCGAACACCGCCGTGAACACCAGGCTCACCGCCATCGCCAGGCCCGCGGCCAGCACACCGCGGCGCCGCACCGGCCCGGCCACGCCGCGCAGCGCCCACCACGCCACCAGGCCGACGACGGCGAGCACTGCCAGGTTCACCCACAGGTAGGTCACCGGTGCACCTGCCGCCCTGCACGCTCGCCCCGCGCGGCCAGCACCCGCTCGATGCCGGTGAACACCACCATCGAGAAGTGGCACAGGAACCACAGGAAGGCCAGCTCCTCCACGGGCAACTCCGGCGCCAGCAGCAGCCCGGTCTGCCACGGCCCCGGCCCACGCATGAAGATGCCCAGGGCGATGCACACCGCGTCCCAGACCAGGAACATGCCCACGCCCACCACCTGCACCCGCAGCGCGCGCCGCGCATCGGCCCAGAGGTACAGCCGCCACCGGCGGTCGATGAGGAGCATCCCCAGCTCAGAGACGGCGATGGCCGCCAGGTACAGCCCCGGCATCAGGCACCGCCCCCGGTGGCGCGGCCAGCCGCCACACGCCCGCTGGCGCCCACCCAGGTGGCGGGGTCCATGGGCCCCGCGGAGTGGTCGCCCCGCAGCGCCTTGACCACGTTCTGCGCGCTGATGAGGCACATGGGCAGCCCCACGCCCGGCGCGGTGGTGGCCCCGGCGTAGAGCAACCCGTCCACGTGGCGGCTGGTCACCGGGCCGCGCAGGAAGGCCGACTGCCACAGCGTGTGCGCAGGGCCCAGCGCGTTGCCCCGCCAGGCGTTGTACTCGTCCGCGAAGTCCCCGGGTCCGATGGTGCGGCGCACCACCACCCGCTGGGCCAGGTCGTCGATGCCGGCCCACTCGGCCACCTGCGCGATGGCGTCGTCCACCGCCTGCTCGACGGCCTCGTCACCGGGGCCGCGCGCCCCGTCCGGCCCGATGGCGCCGCGCCCCACCGAGGTGCCGTCCGCAGCATCGGGGGAGACGGGCACCAGCACGAAGAGGTTCTCGTGCCCCGCCGGCGCCACGGAGGGGTCGGTGGCCGAGGGCATGCACACGTACGCACTGGCCGGGCGGGGGACCGCGGGACAGGTCTGCGCGTCGGGGCCGAACATGGCCGCGAAGTTGGCGTCCCAGTCGGCGGTGAAGAACAGGTTGTGGTGAGCCAGCTGCGGCAGCCGCCCGCGGACGCCCAGCAGCGCGAGCACCGCCCCCGGCCCGGAGGTGCGCCGCGCCCAGGCCGCGTGGTCCACCGTGCGCAGGTGCGGCGGCAGCAGCGCGGTCTCCGTGTGGTGCAGGTCGGCGCAGCTCACCACCACGTCGGCCGGCACCACCTCGCCGGAGGCCAGGCGCACTCCCGTGGCACGGGCCCGGGAGCCCGTGCGGGGGAGCGGCCCGCGGCGCGACCGCCCGGCCCCCGCCTCGTCGGTGGTCACCTCCACCACCTCGCAGCCGGTGCGGATCCGCGCGCCGGCCTCCACCGCCACGTCCTCGACGGCCCGCACCAGCGCGGCGAAGCCCCCCATCGGGTAGCGGACACCGTCGGCCAGGTCCATGTGGCTCATGAGGTGGTACAGGCTCGGCGCCGTGCGTGGCGTGGCCGCCAGGAAGACCGCCGGGTAGCCCAGCACCTGCCGCAGCCGGGTGTCGTGCACCGTCCGCGCGACCCGCCGGTGCAGAGACTCGCCCAGCAGCCGCGCCAGCACGCCCAGCCGGGGCAGCACGGCCCGCACCGTGGCCAGCGGCACCCGCCGGAAGGTCGTGTAGAGGAAGTGCGCCAGCGCCAGCTCGTAGCTGCTCCGCGCTGAGTCCAGGTAGCGCCCCAGCGCGGCGCCCGCGCCGGGCTCCACCGCCTCGAACAGCGCCTCGGCCTCCGCGCGCCCGGTGCGTACCTCCAGCGCCGCCGCGTGGCCCTGGCCGAACACCCGGTAGGCCGGGTCCAGGTCCACCAGCGGCACCCGGTCGGCCACCGAGGTGCCCATGAGCGCGAAGAAGTGCTCGAACACCTCGGGCATGAGGTACCAGGACGGGCCGGTGTCGAAGCGCCAGGTGCCCGCCGGGGTGGTGGCCTCCCACGAGCCGGCGCGGCCGCCGGTCACGGCGCGGCGCTCCAGCACGGTGACCTCGTACCCGTCGCGGGCCAGCAGTCCGGCGGTGGCCAGCCCGGCCGCCCCGGCGCCGATGACGACCGCGCGCCGCCCGCTCATCGCCGCACCCGCTCGCGCAGGGCGGCCCGCGCCACGATGCCGGCCTTCACCGCATCGGGCACGCGCACCCGCCGCCGGCGCAGCTCGGCCGCCGGCGTGGCCGCGATGCGGTCGGTGAGCGCGGCGTACAGGTCGTGGCAGGCGCGCACGGCCGCCCGGCTGGAGCCCGGCAGACCGCCGATGACGGCCTCGGCCGCCGCGAGGTCCGCCCGCACCCGTGCCACGGCGGCGTCCCGGTCGGCATCGGTGAACACGGCCCCGGCCCCCGGCAGGTAGGTGCGCCCCCGCCCGTCGGTGTCCTCGGCCAGGTCGCGCAGGAAGTTCACCTGCTGGAAGGCCGCGCCCAGCCGCCGCGCGCCCTCGTCCAGGTGCGACGCCGGCGCCACCGGGGCGGGCGCGGCGTCGGTGGTGAAGATCCGCACGCACATGAGCCCCACCACCTCGGCCGAGCCGTGCACGTACTGCGCCAGCGAGGCGTCGTCGTGCGCGGCCACGTGCAGGTCCGCCCGCATCGAGGCGTAGAAGGGGCGCACCAGGTCGGCCCCGATGCCGGTGGCCCGCGCCGCGTCGGCGAAGGCGTGCACCACCGGGTCGGTGGAGTACCCGCACCCCAGGGCCCGCAGGGTGCGGTGCTCGTGCTCGTCGAGGGCGTCGGCCACCGCATCCACGCCCAGGCCCGCCCCGGCCGCGGCGCCGTCCACCACCTCGTCGGCCATGCGCACCAGTGCGTACAGGGACCGCACGCGCTGCCGCACAGGGTGCCCGAGCAGCCGCGAGGCGGCACCGAACGAGGTGGAGTAGTGGGCGATGACGCGCTCGGCGGCAGCGTGCGAGGCGGCCGTGTGGTCCGCGAGCGCCCGCCGCGCGAGCAGCTCGGGGGAGGTCATGCGCCCATCGTCACATGCCCGGGATCTTGGGCAATTCTTGACCCACCATCGGTGAAATCCGTGTCACCCTGTGCCGCGTACCCCTCACCGCCGCCGACGCAGGCGGCCCACCCACAGGAGCCAGTGATGTCAGCACCGCATCAGCAGTCCTCCCAGCCCTCCCGCCGCGCCGTCCTGGCGGGCGCCGGCGCCGCCACCGCCGTGGGCCTGGCGGCCGGTGGCACCGCGCCGACCGCCGCCTCGGCCGCGACCCCGAGCGCCGACGGCGCCTACAAGGTGGGCGCCGGCATCGCCGACGTCACCGGCCCCGTGGCCGAGAACGGGATGATGGGCTACTCCTCGCTGGAGCAGCAGGCCACCGGGCTGCACATGCGCCTGATGGCCCGTGCCTTCGTGGTGGTGGACTCCGCCGGCGGCCGCCTGGGCTGGGTGGTGGTGGACCACGGGGTGATCTCCGTGGCCGCCCACCGCGAGGTCGTCCGGCGCCTGGCCGCCCGACACCCCGGCACGTGGGACGTGCAGAACCTCATGGTCACCTGCACGCACACCCACGCCAGCGTCGGCGGCTGCACGCACGACGTCATCTACAACCTGGCCACCTACGGGTTCCAGGAGCAGGCCTTCGAGGCGCTGGTCGAGGGCATCGTCACCGCCGTGGAGCGCGCCCAGGCCTCGCTGGCCGCCGGGAGCATCCACATCGGGCGCACCGAGCTGCACGACGCCTCCCGCAACCGCTCCCTGACGGCGTTCGAGGCCAACCCGGCCGCCGACCGCGCGCACTTCCCCGGCGGCATCGACCCGACCGTGCTGGTGCTGCGCTTCCGGCAGGGGACCCGTGACATCGGCATGCTCAACTGGTACCCCACCCACGGCACCTCGCTGACCAACACCAACACGCTGGTCTCCGGGGACAACAAGGGCTATGCCGCGTGGTCGTGGGAGCGGGAGCTGCTCGGGCAGGACCCGCTGGACCCGCGCCCCCGGTTCGTCGCGGCCTTCGCGCAGTCCAACTCCGGGGACATGACGCCCAACCTGGCGCTCAAGCCGGGCACCGGCCCCACCGACGACGAGTTCGAGAACATGCGCATCATCGGCGCCCGCCAGCGCGATGCCGCCCACCGCGCCTGGGAGGGGGCCACCGAGGTCGTCACCGGCCCGGTCGGTGCCCGCACCCGGTACGTGGACATGGATGCGGTACGCATCGACGCCCGCTTCACCCCGGAGGGCAAGCCCGCCCGCACCGCGCCGGCCGTGCTCGGCGAGTCGATGCTGGCCGGGTCCACCGAGGACGGCCCGGGCCCGGACATCTTCAAGGAGGGCGTGCACTGGCCGGTGAAGGTGCCGGGGGAGACCCCGGACTGGGTGGCCGACGTGCAGTACCCCAAGGTGGGGCTGGTGCCGGTGGGCCTGGCCGATGCCGCCCCCTCGCGCCTGGCCGTCACCGTGGCTCGCATCGGCCAGCTGTGGATCGTGGGCATCCCGGCCGAGGTCACCATTGTGGCCGGCCTGCGCCTGCGTCAGCAGGTGGCCGAGGCCGTGGGCGCGCGCCTGGACGACGTGGTGGTGCAGGGCTACACCAACGGCTACTCCCAGTACGTCACCACCCCGCAGGAGTACGACACCCAGGAGTACGAGGGTGGTTCCACGCTCTTCGGCCGCTGGACGCTGTGCGCCTACCAGCAGGAGACCTCGCGCCTGGCCACTGCGCTCAAGACCGGCGCCACCGTCGATGCCGGGGCCGCCCCGGTGTCCAACCCGGCCGGCATGGCGGACTTCCAGACCGACGTGGTGTTCGACAGCCCCCACTCCGGCAAGCCGTACGGCGGCGTCATCACCGAGCCGAAGGACACCGCGCGCGGTGCCACGGTCTCGGCGGTGTTCGTCACCGGCCACCCCAAGAACGGCCTGCTGCTGGGAGGCACCTTCCTGGAGGTGCAGCGCCGCACGGCCGCCGGCTGGGTGACCGAGCGCGTGGACACCGACTTCGACACCCGCTACCGCTGGAAGCGCACCAACGGTGCGCTCGGGTACTCCACGGCCACCATCGAGTGGGACGTGCCCGCCGACGTCACGGCAGGGGAGTACCGCATCCTGCACCGCGGACACCACAAGAACGGGTGGACGGGCAAGATCGCGGCCTTCCAGGGCATCACGATGCCCTTCCGGGTGAGCTGACAGGCTGGCGCACCGCAGGGGCCCCGCACCTCACGCCGAGGTGCGGGGCCCGTCGCGTGGGCGCCATGTCCACCGAAGGTTTCCTCCGGGATTCTCTCACCCGCCTCACAGAATCGGATTGCCGCAACACAATCGTCACGCATCCTTCCCCTGTCATCCGGACGGGGCTATCTTCAATGCACCACACACAGCGGTACCATCGCCTCGGGGAAGGGGAATGCCGTGTAGTCACGATTCGGCCTCGCGGTCGCAGGGGTCCTCGCCGGAACCCTCACGTCCACGGCGTCCGTATCGGAGCGGTCTCCGTCGGAAGCGGACGCCAGCACCACCGCACAGCAGATGGGGCGCTCCACCCAGGACGTCACCTCCTACGCCGACGGTCAAGGCACCTTCGCCCAGGTCGTCAGTGACTTGTCCAGCGCCCATCCAGACGGCTTCGTCGACGCGGTCTGGGACGGACCCGACTCCCGGGCCACGCTCATCGAGGTCCACCGGTCGATCCTGAGCGAGGCGCGCCGTGCCGCGGGGAACCAGGCCAGGTACGTGGTGGCCTCCGACCGCCCGAGCGCCGAACGTCGCGCACAGATCGAGCACGAGGTGGTGGAGCAGGCAGCCACGCTCATCGAGGGACGCCACGACGTGTCGACCGAGGTCAGCCCGGGCGCGGAGACCGTCACCATCGTGCTGGGCGGGTTCGATGCAGCCTCCACGGCCGATGCCGGTGCGCGGGCGGCGACCGCGCAGCACCTTCTCGAGGGCATCACGCTTCCTGCGGGCGTCAAGCACGTGCAGGTGACCACCTCGTCCGCCACCAGCGGCCCGGAGTTCGGATCGGGCGGCACCTGGCGAGGCACCTTCTGCACGGCAGGTCTCACGGCCGCACGCAGCGGCCGGGTGGCCATCACCGGCACGGCACACTGCGGGAGTACCAGTTCCCATGACGGAGCGACTCTCTCCGGGAGCTGACCATGAACACCACCCACCGCACCGTCTTCAAAGCCGCGCTGGCCCTGGGCATCGGAGTCCTCACGGCGGGGTGCACCCCGTCGGGGGACGGCCCGACGTTCGGCACCTGGTCGACCCCGTGGAGTCACTCGGACCGCGGATACACGGGCACGTTCACCGACCGCGAGGGGTGCCTCCACGTCACCGTGGAGGGGACCGACCACGTGGCCGTCCTGCCTGGGGGAAGCTCCGTGGAGGACGGCACCGTGAAGACTCCCGACGACGCGTTCGCCCTCGACTCCGAGGTGACCGTCGGCGGAGCCGGATTCCCCACCGACGAGGCTCACGAGGTGACCCAGTTCGAACTGCCCGAGGCCTGCGGCAGCCCCCAGGACGTCTGGATCGTGACCTGACCAGACGGCCACCCCGCGGGCCCTGCCCCCGTCTCCGGGTGCGGGACCCACAGCGTTCATACCGGGCACTCCTCGCCGGGGGCACAGGCAAGCCTCAGCGAGGGTGCCGGGAAGGTCGCACGCACCTACGCTCGGCGCCATGAAGATCCCCGAGAGCCTCGTGCCCGCCTTCGAGAAGCAGATCACCCTGGAGTTCCGGGCCGCGCTGACCTACCGGCAGCTCGCCATCGAGATGGCCGCCCAGAGCCTGCCGGGCACGGCCGCGTGGTTCACCCGGCAGGCCGACGAGGAGGTGCTGCACGCCCAGCGCTTCATCGACCACGTGCTCGACCGCGGCGGGCGCCCCGTCATCGGCGAGGTGCCGGCCCAGCAGCCGCTCACCAACCCCACCCCGCTGGAGGCCTTCCGCGCCGCGCTCGCCCACGAGGAGAAGGTGTCGGCCGCCATCCGCGAGCTCTACGTGGCCACTGAGGCCGCCGGCGACCTGGACTCCCGCCCGCTGCTCAACGAGTTCGTCGCCGAGCAGGTGGAGGAGGAGGCCACGGTCGGCGAGGTGCTCTCCGCCCTGGAGCGCGTGGGCGACGACGGCCCGGGCCTGCTGCGCATCGACGCGGACCTGGCCAGCCGGGGCACCACCGGCGCCTGAGCCGACCCCGTCGCGCCCACGGGCCCCGCACCTCCCGGCGAGGTGCGGGGCCCGTAGCGTGGAGGCCATGTCCTCCGATGCCGTGAACCCGACCGCCGCGGACCGCACCTCCGGCAGGGCCACCGACCCCACCGCCGGCACCCCGGCGGGCGTGCCGCTGCCCACCGACGAGGTGACCGACCTCTGCCGCGAGCTGATCCGCATCGACTCCAGCAACTTCGGCGACGGCTCCGGCCCCGGCGAGCGCGAGGCCGCCGACTACGTGGTGGCCAGGCTGCGCGAGGTGGGCCTGGAGCCGCAGGTGTTCGAGTCCGACCCGGGCCGCACCAGCGTGGTGGTGCGGCTGGAGGGCACCGACTCCTCCCGACCGGGCCTGGTGCTGCACGGCCACCTCGACGTGGTGCCTGCCCGTGCCGAGGACTGGTCCGTGGACCCCTTCGGCGCCGAGCTGCGCGACGGCATGGTGTGGGGCCGCGGCGCGGTGGACATGAAGGACATGGATGCCATGATCCTGGCCGTGGTGCGCTACATGGCCCGCACCGGCCAGCGCCCCGCCCGTGACCTGGTGGTGGCCTTCTTCGCCGACGAGGAGGCCGGCGGCGTGAAGGGCGCCGGCCACCTGGTGCAGCACCACCCCGAGCTGTTCGCCGGCTGCACCGAGGCCGTGAGCGAGGTGGGCGGGTACTCCATCACCGTGCCCGGCCAGGAGGTGGCCGACGGCGCCGAAGCGCAGCGCACCTACCTGGTGCAGACCGCCGAGAAGGGGATCGCCTGGCTCACGCTGACCGCCCGTGGCCGCGCCGGGCACGGGTCGGTCCCCACCGCCGAGAACGCCGTGGCCCGGATGGGGGCGGCGCTCGCGGCCATCCACGCCCACGACTGGCCGGCCGAGACCATCGAGTCGGTGCGGGTGCTGCTCGAGGGGGTGGGGGAGCAGGCCGGCATCGACTGGTCGGTGGACGACGCGCCCTCCCTGGAGCAGGTGGTGGCGCAGACCGGTGGCGCCTCGCAGTTCGTGGCCGGCACCCTGCGCAACACGAGCAACCCGACGATGGTGAACGGCGGGTACAAGCACAACGTGGTGCCGCAGACCGTGACCGCCGGGCTGGACTGCCGCTTCCTGCCGGGGCAGCAGCAGCACGTGCTCGACACGATCGCCGAGCTGGCCGGGGAGCACGTGGAGGTCTCCGTGCACCACCTGGGGCCCGCGCTGGAGGCCCCCTTCGACGCCCCGCTGGTGGACGTCATGCGCAGCGTGCTCGAGGCCGAGGACCCCGGCTGCCGGGTGCTGCCGTACTGCCTCTCCGGCGGCACGGACAACAAGCACCTGGCCGAGCTGGGCATCACCGGCTACGGCTTCGCCCCGCTGCAGCTGCCGGCCGACCTGGAGTTCGCGCCGATGTTCCACGGCGTCGACGAGCGGGTGCCGGTCAGCGCGCTGGAGTTCGGCGCCCGGGTGCTGCACCGCTTCGTGCTCGAGTCCTGAGCCGTCCCGCCCCGTGGCCCCAGATGTCCGCCTGCGGTCCAGAGGTACGGGCCATGAGGCGTACCTCTGGACCGGAACCGGACATCTGCGCCAGGCCCGCTCGACGCCGGTCCCTCGGGCGCGGGCTCGATGAGGGGAGCCGCCTCAGGCGGGCGGGCCCAGCAGCGTCTGCGGGCGCCGCTGGCGGATCACCTTGCGACGCAGGCGGACCTTCCGTCGCCCGCCCTCGTAGAGGCGCACGGTGTGCACGTTCCAGCCCTCGTACTCGGCCAGCTCGGTGAGCAGCTGCCTCAGGTCCGCCCGCGACAGCTCCCGAGGAGCCTGGACGACCCGGTACTCCCACACGGCGGCCGCACGGGCCCGGTGGTGGGCGGCGACGGCGCGGGTCGGCTGACGGCGGGGCGGCTGGCTGGGCTGCATCGCCACAGTGTGCACGGGCAATTCTCCTGACGCCGCCCCGCCTCCCGCGCTACGGTGGCCCCATGGCCACCGACCCGCGCAGCGCCCTGACCACCCTCGTCACCGCCCTGGAGCGGCACCTCGAGGCCTGCTCCTCCCGCACCGGGGAGGAGGACCCCCGGGTGATCGCCGCCTACAACGACCTCGCGGACGCCTTCGAGGACTACGACGACGCCCTGCTGGAGGCCCACGGCGAGGTGACGCCCTTCGAGGTGTACTCCGACGATGACGAGGACGACCTCGAGGACGACGACTTCGACGACGACGAGGAGGACGGTCCCCTCGCCGGTCGGTACGACGACGAGTACGACGGCGACCAGGACTCCTACGACTACGACGACGACTCCGAGGTGGAGGACGACGACGTCCGCGGCTGAGCTCAGAGCCAGCCGGAGCGCCGGAAGCGCAGGTACAGCAGCACCACGATCACCACGGTGAGCAGCATCGCCACCGGGTAGCCCCACACCCAGTGCAGCTCGGGCATGTGGTCGAAGTTCATGCCGTACACCGCGCCCACGATGGTGGGGACGGCCGCCAACGCGGCCCAGGCCGAGATCTTGCGCGTGTCCTCGCCCTGCTTGACCGACACCATCGACAGGTGCGCCTGGAGGATGTCGGTGAGGGACTGGTCGTAGCCCAGCACGTGGTCGTCGGCGCGCAGCAGGTGGTCCTGCACGTCGCTGAGGTAGGGCTGCAGCTCCTCGGGCACCAGGCGTGAGGAGTGCACGAGGCGCCGCACCGGGTCCACCAGCGGGTGCACGGCGCTGCGGGCCTCCAGGATCTCCCGCTTGAGCCGGTAGATCTCGGTGACGTCCACGTCCTGCTCCCCGCCGAAGGTGGCCTGCTCGACCCGCGCGAGGTCGTCGTTGAGCTCCAGGTCCACCCGTGTGTAGGTGTCCACGATGTGGTCGGCCACCACGAACACCGCCGAGGCCGGCCCGTGGGCCATGAGCTCGGGGGAGCGCTCCAGCCGGGCCCGCACGCCGGTGAGGCGGGTGTGCTTGCCGTGGCGCACCGTGAGCACCCAGTGCGGTCCCCACACCATGAGCACCTCGCCGGTCTCGACGTCGCTGTTCTCCTCGAAGTAGGCCAGGGTGCGGAACACCAGCATCGCGGAGTCGTCCATGACGTCGAGCTTGGGGCGCTGGCGGCCGGTGGCGATGTCCTCCACCACGAGGGGGTGCAGGTCCAGCAGGCGCGCGAAGTGCTGCACCTGCTCGGCCGACGGCTCGTAGAGGCCCACCCACAGGAAGGCGTTCCCGTCGGCCTGCTGGGCCCGGGCCAGTCCCTCGGCCACGTCCTGGCACTCGTACCGCCGCCCGTCGGCGTACACCGCCTTGTCCACGATCATGGGGCGCATTCTGGCAGCGGCACCGCCCGCCGACGGGCCCCTCGGCCGGTCACCTGCGTCACGCCCGCCACGGCCTACCCTGTGCGGGTGGAATCCTGGACCTCGCCCACCGTGCCCGCCCTGCCGCTGACCGCCCCGCCGCTGCGGGTGCACGACACGGCCACCGGGCGGCAGGAGGAGCTGACCCCGCAGGGCGAGGCCGGCCTGTACGTCTGCGGCATCACGCCGTACGACGCCACGCACATGGGCCACGCGGCCACCTACCTCACGGTGGACACCCTGCACCGCGCGCTGCGGGCCGCCGGGCACCCGGTGCGCTTCGTGCAGAACGTCACCGACGTGGACGAGCCGCTGCTGGAGCGCGCCGAGCGCGACGGCGTGCACTGGGAGGACCTGGCGCAGCGCGAGATCCAGCTGTTCCGCGACGACATGGAGGCGCTGCGCATCATCGCGCCGGACGCCTACGTGGGCGCCGTGGAGGGGATCCCCTCGGACGTGGCCGCCGTGGAGTCGATGCTGGACTCCGGCCACGCCTACCGGCTGCCGGCCGACGACGCGCCGGGCACCGCATCGGACGTGTACCTGGAGCTGGCGAGCACGCCGGCCTTCGGGGAGGTCTCCGGGTGGTCGCGCGAGGAGATGCTGGCGGTCTTCGCCGAGCGCGGCGGTGACCCGGAGCGCGCCGGCAAGAAGGACGCCCTCGACCCGCTGCTGTGGCGCGCCCACCGGGAGGGCGAGCCGCACTGGGAGGGAGGCACGCTGGGCGACGGGCGGCCGGGCTGGCACATCGAGTGCACCACCATCGCCCGCGACCACCTGGGCACGCCCTTCCTGGTGCAGGCCGGCGGCGACGACCTGGTCTTCCCGCACCACGAAATGAGCGCCGCGCAGAGCCGCGCCCTCACCGGGGAGGCGTTCGCGCAGCACTACGTGCACCAGGCGATGGTGGGCCTGGACGGCGAGAAGATGAGCAAGTCCAAGGGCAACCTGGTGCTCGTCTCGCGGCTGCGGGCGGCGGGGGAGGACCCGGCGGCCATCCGCCTGGCGCTGCTCAGCCAGCACTTCCGCACCGCGTGGGACTGGACGGACGGCCACCTGGAGCAGGCCCGCACCCGTCTGGCCCGATGGCGTGCCGCGACCGAGCGCGTGGCCGCCGGCGGTGGTGCGGGGGACCAGGTGGCGGGCGAAGCCGGCGGGGACGCGGTGGCCCGCGACGTGGCCGCTCGCGTGGCCGACGACCTCGACACCCCCGGGGCACTGGCCGTGGTGGACCGCTGGGCCGACCACGTGCTGAACGGCTCGGAGCAGGCGCGCACCGGGGCGCTCGCCGAGGGCCCGGCGCTGCTCGTGGCGGTGGATGCCCTGCTCGGCATCGACCTGCGCTGAGGCCCGGTCGGCTCAGACCGGCGGGGTGCTCCCGCCGTCGCCCTCGCGGCGCTTGAGGTACTGCTCGAACTCCTTGGCCAGCGCGTCGCCGGAGGCCTGCGGCGAGGTGAGCTCGTCCACGGCCTCCTCGAGCGCCTCCACGTACTCAGCGACGTTCTCGTCCTGGCGCGTGAGCTCCTCCACGCCGCGGGTCCACGCGCGGGAGAGCTCCTCCAGGTCCGCGGTGTCGATGACGGTGTCGAGCACCTCCTCGAGCGCGGTGAGCAGTCCCCAGGTGGCTCGGGGCGAGGGCACGCCGCCGGCGTAGTGCGGCACGGACACCCAGAGGCTCACGGCGTCCAGGCCGGCGTCCTCGGCCTCCTGGTTGAGCACGCCCACGATGCCGGTGGGGCCCTCGTAGTCGGCGGGCTGCACGTCGAGCCGGCGCTGGAGTGCCAGGGAGCTGGTGGTGGTGCTGACCGGCAGCGGACGGGTGTGGGGCACGTCGGCCAGCAGCGCGCCGAGGGTCACGAACTCGGTGGCGCCGGCCTCGGCCACCCAACCGAGCAGCTCCTCGGTGAACGCGCGCCACCGCATCGAGGGCTCCAGGCCCTGCACGAGCAGGACGTCGCGGTCGAGCCCGGGCGGCTGCGCGACGTGGAAGCTGGTGGTGGGCCACTCCACCTGACGGCGGCCGCCCCGGCGCACGATGCGTGGGCGGTGCACCTGGTAGTCGTAGTAGTCCTCGGGGTCGAAGGCCGCCACCTCCTCGGCGCCCCACACCTCGATGAGGTGGGCGATGGCCGCGGTGGCCGCCTCCCCGGCGTCGTTCCACCCCTCGAAGGCGGCGACCACGACCGGGTCGCGCAGCGGGGCGGGGTCCTCGTTGAGCATTGGCACAGGGTAGGTGGCCGCCGCGGCGGCCCCGGCCATGGGAGGGGCTGCCGGCGGGAGACCCGGCCCGGGGCACGCCGGGCCGCACGCGAAACCCCACCGCGCACGGGAAGCGTGCTCCCCGCACGCGCACTGTCCCGTGCCAGCAACACCTGTCCCGTGCCGCGCCACCTCTCCCGTGCCTGAACCCCGAGCCCCCGTCGCGCTGGGCCCGTGCCGCGGGTCCGCGCCGTTCCGCCCAGGTGCCCGGCGAACGGCACCGCTGCCCCCGCCCGCCTGGCGCACCGTGCCCCGGAAGGGTGTGCCCGGAAGGGTGTGCCCGGAAGGGTGTGCCCGGAAGGGTGTCCTATCGCGCGATAGGTCGACCGAATCGCGGGCAGGTGACTGGGAAACGGTCGACCTATCAGCCGATAGGACACCCCTCCCACGGGGGCCACCGCGACGAAGCGACCACGCAGTCGTGCCCGGGACGTCCCGGCCAGGGGCGTCCGGGCGTGGCCGGACGCGGCTGGGAGACTGGCCGGGTGACCGATCCCGCCGTGCCCACTTCGACCGTGTCCCAGCCCGACGCCCCCCAGCCCGCCGCCTCCGACCGCGAGGCCGCACCCGCCACAGCCACCGTCCGCCCGGACCTGCCGGCCGCCGTCCTGTTCGACATGGACGGCACCCTCATCGACTCCGAGCCGCTGTGGATGGCTGCCGAGACCGCACTGGTGGAGTCCTTCGGCGGCACGTGGACCCACGAGGACGCCCTGGCCATGGTGGGCAACCCGTTGGAGGTGTCGGCCGAGATCATCCTGGAGCGCACCCCGGTGGACCTGCCGCGCGACGAGATCATCCACCGCCTGCTCGCCGAGGTGACCGCCGGCGTCCGCCAGCACATGCCCTGGCGCCCGGGGTCCCGTGAGCTGCTCGCCGAGTGCGTCGAGCGGCGCGTGCCCACCGCCCTGGTGACGATGTCGTGGACCTCCCTGGCCGAGGCGTTCACCGACGCCCTGCCGGCCGGTACCTTCGACACCGTGGTCACCGGCGACGCCGTGACGCACGGCAAGCCCCACCCAGAGCCCTACCTCACCGCCGCGGAGCGCCTCGGCGTGGACCCGGCCGCCTGCCTGGCCCTGGAGGACTCGCCCTCCGGCGTCGGCTCGGCCTCGGACGCCGGCACGCACCTGGTGGCCATCCCGCTCATGGTCGACCTGCCCGAGACCCCCAACACGGTCACCGTCACCACCCTCGAGGGGGAGACCCTCAGCTCCCTGTGGGAGCGCTTCACCCACTGAGCGAGGCGGCCCCGCTCACGGCCTCGTCGGTGGCCCGGTCCGCGGCGTCGGTGGGCAGCGGCGGGGGAGTGCCACCCCACGCCGGGCAGATGGACTGGAAGCTGCACCAGTCGCACAGCCGCGACCGGTTGGGGCGCCAGTCCCCGGTGGCCGCGGCCCGCTCGATGGCGTCGTACAGCGCCAGCAGCTTGCGCTCGGTGGCCACCAGCTCGGCCTCGGTGGGCTGGTGGCGCAGGATGGTGCCGTCCTTGAGGTACACCAGCTGCAGCAGGGCCGGCACCCTCCCGCGCAGCCGCCAGATGGCCAGCGCGTAGAACTTCATCTGGAACAGCGCCTTGGCCTGGAACAGCTCCGAGGGGGCACGACCGGTCTTGTAGTCCACCACCCGCAGCGCCCCGTCGGCCGGGGCCACGTCGAGCCGGTCGACGTACCCGCGCAGGGTCAACTGCCCCTGCTCGCCCTCGCGCTCCACGGGCACCTCCACGTAGAGCTCACGCTCGGCCGGCTCGAGCACGCTCGGGTCCTCGAGGGTGAACCACCGCCGCACCAGCGCCTCGGCCTCGGCCATCCACGTGGCCATCTCGTCCGGCGTCGCCTCGGCCCCCTCGCCGACCACCTCCACGGCCTCGGGGCGCTCGGCCACCACCCGCTCCCAGGCGGCCTCCATGAGCCCCACCGCGTCGTCCGGGCGGCGCCGGTGCGCGGGCAGGTCGAACACGTCCTCGAGCACCGCGTGCACGAAGGTGCCCCGGACCGCCACGGCCGAAGGCGGCTCGGGCAGCCGGTCCACCACCCGGAACCGGTAGAGCAGCGGGCACTGCATGAAGTCGCCGGCGCGGCTGGGGGAGAGGGCTGCGGTCACCATGGGCGCCACAATAGGTGCCGCCACCGACATCCCCTCCGCCAGCGACCCACCCGCCCGGACGACCGGCCGCCCCGCCCGTAGGCTGGGCGCCCGCAGCCGGCCCGATGGTGGCCGCCCCCACGACCCGTAGGAGTCCCCATGGCCCAGCCCTCCGGATGGCGCATCGGCAGCGTGCGCGGCGTGCCGGTGTACCTGGGGACCACCTGGCCGCTGCTCGTGGTCCTGGTGGTGGTGCTCAACGGCAGCCAGCTCACCGACGCCCTCGGCCCGGTGACCGCCTACGGCCTGGGCCTGGCCTACGCCGCGATGCTGGTCTTCAGCGTCTTCGTCCACGAGGTGGGCCACGTGCTGGCCGCCCAGTGGCGCGGCTACACGGTAACCCGCGTGCAGCTCGACCTCATCGGCGGGCACACCGCGCACCAGTCCGACAACACCTCCCCGGGCAGCAACGCGATCGTCGCCGTGGCCGGCCCGCTGGCCAACCTGGTGCTCGCGGCGCTCGCGGCCGCGGCCCTGTTCGTGGTGCCCGACGGCGTGCCCCACATGGTGGTGGCCAGCGCCCTGTGGGTGAACGGCCTGGTGGGCCTGTTCAACCTGCTGCCGGGCATGCCGCTGGACGGCGGGCACGTGGTGGACTCGCTGGTCTGGAAGGCCACCGGCAGCCGCCCGACGGGCCTGGTGGCCGCCGGCTGGACCGGGCGCCTCATCGCGTTGGTGGTCATCGCCTTCGTCGCGCTCATGGTGGTCCAGGGCCGCAGCCTCGTGACCGTCATGTGGGGCGGCCTCATCGCGTGGGTGCTGTGGGCCGGGGCCACGCGCTCCATCCAGGCCGGGGCGGCCCGCCAGGAGCTGGGCCGCCACTCCACCGGGTCGGTCATGCGGCCCGCGGTGGGGCTGCCGCAGGACGCGCCGGTCTCGGCGCTGCTGGGAGTGCGCGGCTTCCCGGTGCCGGTGGGCGTCGTCACCACCGATGCCGAGCACCGCGCCGTGGGGCTGGTGGACCCCTCCGCCCTGGCCCAGGTGCCCGCCGAGCTGCGTGACTCCACGCCCCTGTCCGCCGTGGCCCGCACCGTGCCCGGCGACTGGACGGTGGACGCCGCCCCGCAGGAGGACATCACCCGCCTGCTCGAGGCGGTGACCTCCCGCCGCCTGCAGGTGGCCGCCATCCGCGAGCCCGGCCCGCTCGACCCCGACGGCCGGCCCACTCCGCCGCGCATCGTGGGCCTGGCCGACCATGCCTCCATGGAGGCCGGCATGCGCGCCAACGCCCGCGGCTGACGGGAGCCCGGCCCCCGGGGTGCACCTAGAATCGGCGCCCATGACCTCCCCCCAGCCGTCCCCCGCCCAGCCCACCCCCGATGCCGGGTGGACCGGTGAGCAGGGCCGCCGCGGCCCCTTCCGCGTGGGGGAGCGGGTGCAGCTGACCGACCCCAAGGGCCGCATGCACACCATCGTGCTGGAGCCCGGCAAGCGCTTCCACAACACGCGTGGCCACATCGCCCACGACGACCTCATCGGCGCGCCCGACGGCAGTGTGGCCACACACTCCACGGGCGCGCAGTGGCAGGCCCTGCGCCCGCTGCTGAGCGACCACGTCATGTCGATGCCGCGCGGCGCCGCCGTGGTCTACCCCAAGGACTCCGCCCAGATCGTGGGCATGGCCGACATCTTCCCCGGCGCCGTGGTGGTGGAGGCCGGCGTCGGTTCCGGCGCGCTGAGCATGAGCCTGCTGCGGGCGGTGGGGGAGACCGGCCGCCTGCACTCCTTCGAGCTGCGCAAGGAGTTCGCCGAGATCGCGCGCTCCAACGCCCGGGCCTTCCTCGGCGGTGACCACCCGGCGTGGAGCATCCACCTGGGCGACCTCGCCGAGGAGCTGCCCCGCACCCTGGAGCCCGGCAGCGTGGACCGCGTGGTCCTCGACATGCTGGCCCCCTGGGACTGCCTGGCGGCGGTGGCCGACGCGCTGGCGCCCGGCGGCGTGCTCATCTGCTACGTGGCCACGGCCACCCAGCTCTCCCGCGTGGCCGAGGCCGCACGCGACCACGGCGGCTTCACCGAGCCCCGCGCCTGGGAGTCGATGGTGCGCGGCTGGCACCTGGAGGGCCTGGCCGTCCGCCCGGAGCACCGCATGCACGGCCACACCGGCTTCCTCATCTCGATGCGGCGCCTGGCCCCGGCCACCGACGCCCCGGAGCTGGCCAAGCGCCCTGCCAAGGCCGGAGCGGACGCCGACGTCTCGGCCGGCGGCTGGACCGAGCGATTCGACGCCGAGGACTGGACCGGGGAGAACCTGGGGGAGCGCTGGATCAGCCCCAAGAAGCTGCGCCGCGTGCGCCGCGACCAGGAGCACCACGAGCGCCTGGGCAGCACCCGCCTCGGCGACGACGCCTGAGGCGCCCCGGAGGGCGCTCTCGGCCCGCCTCAGCCGCGTCGGGCGAGCAGCGCGGCCACGGCGCGCCAGCCGAGCAGCAGCACGCCGAGCACGAGGGTGGTCACCAGCACGAAGGACCAGGCCGTGCCCTGACCGGTGAGCTGGCGCAGGGCCATGCCCACCAGGACGGTGGCCACGAGCACGACGCCCCCATCGGCCAGCGTGTCCGGCACGCGGCGGCGCACCGCGGCGGTGGCCACCCAGCCCAGGGCCGCCCCGGCCCAGAACGGCCAGGCGGTCTCCGGCACGCCGGTGAGCACGTGGCCCGTCTCGTGGCTGCGCCGGCCCAGCCCGGCGAACAGGGCGATCGACCCGGCATCGAGGAGGGCGGCGGCCCACAGCGGCACGCGGCGGGCCAGGGCACGGGCGGAGCGGGGGGCACGGTCAGGGCGCGGGGTGGAGGACATGGCGCCACCGTACGGGGCCGGGGGGCTGCGCCTCCGTCGCCCTGCCCCGGCCGGCGGGATCCTGACCAAAACCACGGCGGATTCCCAGCCAGTGCTCAGGCAGGCGCGTCTACGATGCGGCGAAACCACCGTCAACCGATGAGGATCCACCTGTGAAGCGCACGTCCGTCCGCCTGATCGCCCTGGTGTCCACCGCAGCCCTGAGCCTGACCGCCTGCGGCAACGACGAGTCGAAGGGGGACTCCTCGGACTCCCCGAGCAGCTCCTCGAGCGCCCCGGCCGAGTCCGGCGCGCCGAGCGACGAGGCCTCGCCGTCGGAGGGCTCCTCCGACGGCTCCAGCGAGGGGGCCTCCTCGGACGCCGCCTCGTCTGCGGGTGCCAGCGAGTCCCCGGCCGACCCGTCCGCCTCCGGCAAGGGCGGCAAGGACGCCGACGGCAAGGGCGGCAAGGACGCCAAGCAGCAGAAGGACGCCGACGGCAAGAAGCCGGACCCCAAGAAGGCCGGCAAGCTGGACGACCTCGAGGCCAAGGGTGGCGACAAGCCGTCGCTGACCTTCGGCGACAAGCCGTTCACCGTCTCGGACACCCAGACCCGAGTCGTCGAGGAGGGCGACGGCGAGGAGCTCACCTCCGACCACACCGCCATGCTCGAGTACGCCCTCTACAACGGCACCTCCGGCAAGGAGCTGCAGAACGCGTTCGGCCAGCAGACCGTGCCGCTGAAGATGAACGACGAGCAGACCATCGAGGAGCTGCGCAAGGCCATGGAGGGCCAGAAGGTCGGCTCCACCGTGGCGGTGGCCATCCCCGGCGAGAAGGCCTTCGGCAAGCAGGGCGCCCCGCAGCTGGGCCTGGAGCCCGGCGACACCGTGGTCTACCTCATGAAGATCAAGGACGGCTCCAAGCCGCTCAAGGAGGCCCAGGGCACCGAGAAGGAGGCCCCGGCCGACCTGCCCAAGGCCGAGGTGTTCACCGACAAGCCGGCCAAGATCACCATCCCCGACGCCGAGGCCCCCAAGAAGCTCAAGCAGGCCACCCTCATCGAGGGCGAGGGCGACACCGTGAAGAAGGGCGACACCATCACCGTGCACTACACCGGTGTGAAGTGGGCCAAGGGCAAGGAGGGCGAGAAGTTCGACTCCTCGCACGACCGTGGCGAGCCGGCGGCCTTCCCGATCGGCGTCGGCCAGGTCATCCCGGCCTGGGACGAGGTCTTCGTGGGCAAGAAGGTCGGTTCCCGCGTGGAGCTGGTCGTGCCGCCGAAGGACGGCTACGGCAAGAAGGGCATGCCCGCCGGCGGCATCAAGGGCGACGACACCCTGGTGTTCGTGGTCGACATCCTCGACACCCAGTCCTCCGGACAGCAGGGCGGCGACCAGTCCGGCAAGTGACACCTGGGGCTGCCTGAGCCCCCGCCCATCAGGCACACTGGGCCCTCACACCGACCGTGTGAGGGCCCTTTCGTGCGCCCTTCCCGCCGCACCCCCGGAGGCACCATGAGCGACCAGCCCACCAAGCCCGAGATCGACTTCCCCGAGGGCGAGGCCCCCACCGAGCTGGTGGTCGAGGACCTCTGGGAGGGCGACGGCGCGCAGGCCGGCGCCGGCGACGTCATCGCCGCGCACTACGTGGGCGTGGCCTTCTCCACCGGCGAGCAGTTCGACGCCTCGTGGGACCGCGGCACCCCGCTGCAGTTCCAGCTGGGCGTCGGCCAGGTCATCGCCGGCTGGGACGAGGGCATGCAGGGCATGCGTGTGGGCGGCCGCCGCAAGCTCGTCATCCCGCCGCACATGGCCTACGGCGACGCCGGTGCCGGTGGCGTCATCGCCCCCGGTGAGACCCTCATCTTCGTGGTGGACCTCGTGGCGGTGGCCGAGCGCTGATGGCCGCTGCCGGGCGCGGGCACGACCCCAACCTGAAGACCGAGCGGCTGCTCAACCTTCTGCTCGCGCTCCTGCACACCCGGCGGCCGCTCACCAAGGCGGAGATCCGGCGGATCATGCCGGAGTACCAGGAGGGCAGCGCCGAGGCGTTCGACCGCACCTTCGAGCGGGACAAGAACGACCTGCGCGCCCTGGGCGTGCCCGTGACCACTGCCCCGGTGGACCCCGGCTTCGACGACGAGGAGGGCTACCGCGTCGACCCCGACGAGTACGCCCTGCCCGAGCTGGTCTTCACCGCCGAGGAGCTGACGCTGCTGGGCGTGGCCGCGCGGGTGTGGGGCCAGGCCTCGCTCTCGGCGGCCGCCCAGCGGGCGCTGCACAAGGTGAGCGCGCTGGACCCGGACGCCGACGAGGCCGAGGAACCCGGGGCCGCGGTGCTCGGGGTGCAGCCGGTCATCCGCACCCCGGAGGCCGCCTTCGCGGGCCTGCGCGACGCCATCGGCTCGCGACGTGCGGTGACCTTCGACTACCGCCGCAGCGGGGCGCCGGTCTCGCGGCGGCACGTGCAGCCGTGGGCGCTGCTGCTGCGCCGGGGCCGCTGGTACGTGACGGGCTTCGACGCCGACCGCGACGCCCCGCGCGTCTTCCGGCTCTCGCGCATCCTCGGGCCGGTGCGCGCCACCGGGCCGGCCGGCGCCGTGCAGGTGCCCGCCGACCACGACCCCTCGGCCATGATCGCCGCGGCCACCCGCGGGGCCACCGACACCGTCGGCGCCCGGGTGACGGTGACGCCCGGGCGTGGCTGGGGCCTGCGTCGCTGGGCCGACGAGGTGTCCCCGGGCCCCGAGGGTGACGTCCTGGTCCTCGGCGCGGCCGACCGCTCCCGCATCGTGGGACAGCTGGCCGAGCTGGGGCCGGACCTGCTCTGGGTGGAGCCGGAGGACCTGCGCACCCAGGTGGTCGACCGGCTGCGCCAGGTGTCCGCACCCACGAGCGAGGAGGGCTGATGGCCGCCGAGTCCGCGACCGCGCGCCTGGAGCGCCTGCTGGCCATGGTGCCCTGGCTGCTGCAGCGCCAGGGCGTCGCGATCGAGGAGGCCGCCCGCGCCTTCGGCGTCACCCCCGCGTCGCTCGAGCGCGACCTGCAGCTCGTCTTCATGTGCGGCCTGCCGGGCCGCATGCCCGACGACCTCATCGAGGCCGAGTGGGCCGGCGGGCACGTGTTCCTGCGCAACGCCGACACCATCTCCCGCCCGCTGCGGCTGGGACCGGACGAGGCCGTCACGCTCGTGGCCGGCCTGCGGGCCCTGGCCGGGGCGCCGGGGCTGGGCGAGACGGACCGGCAGCGCGCCACCGCGCTGGCCGACCGCATCGCCGAGGCGGCGGGACCGCTGCGCGCCCTGGTGGAGGGCACGGTGGTGCACGAGACCCCCGGCGCGCACGACGACGAGTTGGCCGCACGCCTGCGCCGGGCGGTGCAGGACCACCGGCTGGTGCGCCTGGTGCACGTGGCCGCCGGTCGCGACGAGGCCACCACCCGCGAGGTGGACCCGATGCGGGTGGTGGCCGTGGACGGCCAGACCTACCTGGAGGCCTGGTGCCGCACCGCGCTGGACGTGCGGCTCTTCCGGCTCGACCGCATCGCCGAGGCCGAGGTGCTCGACGCCGACGGCACCCCGCCGCCTCAGGCCCGCCCCAAGGACCTGGAGGGCGGTGCGTACGGCGGCTCGCCCGACGACCTGGCGGTGGTGCTGGACCTGAGCCCGGAGGTCGACTGGGTGGCCGAGTACTACGGGGCCACCGACCTCGCGGACGCCGGACCCGTGGACCGGGCGGGTGTGCCGGGGCCGCTGCCGGACCCGCCCGCCGACCGCCGCCGGGTGCTCGTGCGGGTGGCGGACCCCGCCTGGGTGCGCAGGCTGGTCTGGACCACCGGGGGAGCGGTGCGCGTGGTGGCACCCGAGGCGCTCGCGGGTGAGGTGCGCCACGGGGCCGAGGCGGCCGCGGCGCGCTTGTCGGGTACTCGCACGGCTACCGTAGAGTGACATCACCCGAAACGATCTAGGAGAGACCATGGGCGCAAGGCTGTTCGACAACTGGTGGACGCTGCTGATCCTCGTCATCGTCATCGTGCTCGTCTTCGCCTCGGCCAAGCTGCCGGACATGGCCCGCAACCTGGGGCGCTCGGCCCGCGTGCTGAAGTCCGAGGTGGGCGAGATGAAGAAGGACGGCAAGGACGAGACGGTCGACGGAAAGGCCACCGAGGTGCGCGCCGAGGCCCGCCCCGACGGCACCCGCGTCACCGAGACCACGGTGCGTGAGGAGAAGTGGACCCCCGAGGCCCACGCCGCCGACTACGACGCCGCCCGTCCGGACTCCCGTCTGGCCGACCCGACCCGTTCGGCCGAGGCCAACAAGCCGTCCGACGGCACCCGCCTGAACTGACGCGCGTGGCCCGCAACCCCTTCTCGAGGAAGGCTCCGAACCCGGAGGGCCGCATGGCCCTCGTGGAGCACTTCAAGGAACTCCGCAACCGCATGCTCATCGCCGCGGTTGCGGTGTTCGTCGGGATGTGCGTGGGGTGGTACTACTACGAGGCCATCGCCGAGTTCCTGATGCGCCCCATCGTGGAGGTGGCCAAGGAACGCGGCAAGGACGACTTCTCGGTCAACTTCGGCGCCGGTGGCGTGACCCAGCCGTTCACCATCAAGGCCAAGATCTCGGCGGTCGTGGGCGTCATCATCGCCAGCCCGATCTGGCTGTGGCAGTTCTGGGCGTTCATCCTCCCTGGCCTGTACCGCCGGGAGAAGATGATCGCCTTCGGGTACTTCCTCGCGGCGGTGCCGATGTTCCTGCTCGGCTGCGCCCTGGCCCTGTGGGCCCTGCCGTCGGCCGTGAAGGCGCTCATCGGGGCCTTCATGCCGGAGGGCGGCACCAACCTCACGGCGGCCGAGCCGTACTTCGCCTTCGTCGGCAACTTCATCCTCTGGTTCGGCATGGCCTTCCTGCTGCCGGTCATCATGGTGGCCGTCAACCACGCCGGCCTGCTGAGCGGCCGGGTCATGCTCCGGGGCTGGCGCTGGGCCACGATCGGTGTGCTCGTGTTCGCGGCCCTGGCGGCACCGGAGCCCACCTCGATGGTGGCGCTCACCATCCCGATGATGCTCATGTACGTCATCGCCTGCGGCATCGCGATCCTGCGCGACAAGATGCGCAAGCGCGACCGTCCGGAGTACCTGGACCTCGACCCGGACACCGCCTCGGCGCTCTGAGCCGCGCCGCCCGGTCCCACGTCGGCCCGTCCCTTCCGGGGCGGGCCGTTCGCGTGCCCGGGCGGTCACCGTGGGGCTGTCGGTGGCTCCACCTAGGGTGGACGCATGTCCAGTCCCTCGGATCGTTTCGCCGCCGCCCAGCGGCGCGCCCGCCACCCGCACCTGCAGGACTTCCTCATGCGGCAGCCGTTCGAGTTGGACGCCTTCCAGGTGACCGCTTGCGAGGCCGTCGAGGACGGGCACGGCGCGCTCGTGGCGGCCCCGACCGGCGCGGGCAAGACGGTGGTGGGGGAGTTCGCCGTGGACCTGGCCCTGGCCACCGGGCGCAAGTGCTTCTACACCACCCCCATCAAGGCGCTGAGCAACCAGAAGTTCCACGACCTGGCGCAGGAGTACGGGGACGCCAACGTCGGGCTGCTCACCGGCGACTCCAGCATCAACGGCAACGCGCCCGTGGTGGTCATGACCACCGAGGTGCTGCGCAACATGCTCTACGCCGACTCCACCACCCTGCACGGCCTGGGCTTCGTGGTCATGGACGAGGTGCACTACCTGGCCGACCGCATGCGCGGCGTGGTGTGGGAGGAGGTGATCCTGCACCTGCCCCAGGACGTGCAGGTCATCAGTCTCTCGGCCACGGTGAGCAACGCCGAGGAGTTCGGCGCCTGGCTGCGGCAGGTGCGTGGCGACACAGAGGTGGTGGTCTCCGAGGTGCGCCCGGTGCCGCTGTGGCAGCACATGATGGTGGGTGACGACCTCTACGACCTGTTCCCCGAGGGAGGGGTGGGCGCCCGGCGCGGCACGGCGCGGGCGGTGAACCCCGAGCTGCTCGCACGGCTGCGGACCGCCGGGGCCGACCGGGGCGGCTGGCACCGCGAGGACGCCGGGGCCCCCAGCGGCCGCCGGGGGCGGGGACGGCGTGGTGGGCCCCGCGGCGGGCGCGACGGCCGCCGGGGCGGGCCGGCCGGCGCCCGGCGCACCGGCACCCCTTCGCGGGCGCAGGTGGTGCGCGCGTTGGACGAGGACGGCCTGCTGCCGGCCATCGTGTTCATCTTCAGCCGGGCCGGGTGCGACGCCGCGGTGCGCCAGCTGCTCTCGGCCGGCACCCGCCTCATCAGCGACGAGGAGGGCGAGGCGATCCACGACGAGGTGGAGGCGCGCGTGCTCTCGGTGGCCCCCGAGGACCTCGGCGTGCTGGGTTACCACGACTTCGTGGAAGGCCTCACCAACGGCTACGCCGCCCACCACGCCGGCATGCTGCCGCTCTTCCGCGAGATCGTGGAGGAGCTGTTCGCCGCCGGGCGCATCCAGTGTGTGTTCGCCACCGAGACCCTGGCCCTGGGCGTCAACATGCCGGCGCGGACCACCGTCATCGAGAAGCTGGTGAAGTTCAACGGCGAGACGCACGCCGACCTCACCCCGGCCGAGTACACCCAACTGACGGGCCGGGCGGGGCGCCGCGGCATCGACGTGGAGGGGCACGCCGTGGTGCTGGCCGGCCCGCGGGTGGACCCCACGCACGTGGCCGGTCTGGCCTCCACCCGCACCTTCCCGCTGCGCTCGAGCTTCCGACCCTCGCCCAACATGGCCGTCAACCTCGTGGACCGGCTGGGGCGGCAGGACGCCCGCACGCTGCTGGAGGAGTCGTTCGCCCAGTTCCAGGCCGACCGCGCGATGGCGGGGCACTCCCGGTCCGTGGAGCGCAACACCGAGGCCATGGAGGGCTACCGGGAGGCCATGGAGTGCCACCTGGGCGACTTCTCGGAGTACGCCGCGCTGCGCCAGGAGCTCACGCAGGCGGAGAAGGACGCGGCCAAGCAGCGCGGGGCGGCCCGGCGGGCGCAGGTGGAGATCGCCCTGGGCGAGCTGGTGCCCGGTGACGTCATCCGTATCGGCTCGGGGCGCCGGGCCGGGCGCGCGGTGGTCATCACCGGGACGCACGGGGTGCGCAAGCAGCACGACGACGTGGCCCTGGTGACCGATGCCGGACGGCTGCGCACCGTGGTGGCCGCCGACCTCGACGAGCCGCCGGTGGTGCAGGGGCGCGTGCAGCTTCCGCAACGGTTCAACCCGCGCAAGCCCAAGGACCGCAAGGACCTGGCCGCCACGATGCGGGCCAAGGTGCCCGACGCCGACCCGCCCCTGACCGCCCGGGAGGAGGGATCCGCCGCCCACCCTGAGGTGCAGGGTGAGGGTTCGACCGGTGCACGGGGCGCCTCGGGGGTCGACCGCATCGACGAGTTGCGGGCCGCGCTGAGGCGCCACCCCTGCCATGCCTGCCCGGACCGGGAGGAGCACGCCCGCTGGGCCACGCGCCTGCACACCCTGGAGCGGGAGACCGCCGGCCTGCGCCGCAAGGTGGCCCGACGCACCCACACCGTGAGCCGCACCTTCGACCGCCTCTGCGCGCTGCTCACCGAGTGGGGCTACCTCTCGGAGGACGGGCAGGAGGTGACCGAGGCCGGGCGCGTCCTGCAGCGGACGTACACCGAGAAGGACCTGCTCGTGGCCGAGATCCTGCAGCGCGGGCTGTGGCAGGGCCTCGACGCCGCCGAGCTGGCCGCGGCGGTGTCGATCGTGGTGCACGAGCCGCGCCGCGGGGAGGTCTCCATCACCCCGTCGATGCCCACCCCGCGCGTGGAGAAGGCCTACGACCGCATGGTGGACCTGTGGTCCCGCATCGAGGACGCGGAGGCCGAGCACCACCTGCCCACCACCGACCAGCCGGACGCCGGCATCGCGTGGATGGTGCACCGGTGGGCCACCGGGGTGCGCCTGGAGACGGTGCTGCGCGACTCGGACCTCTCGGCCGGGGACTTCGTGCGCCGCGCCAAGCAGGTGGTGGACCTGCTGGGCCAGGTGGAGCTGGCCTCTCCCCACGCCTCGGTGCAGGGCACGGCCCGCAAGGCCATGCAGCAGGTGCTGCGCGGCGTGGTGGCCGCCGACCGCGTGGACTGAGCCGGGCTGGGTCGGCCCTGCGCCCCTCCCCGGTGCGGGGTCGCCGCGGTCAGGCCAGCGGCGGCAGGCCCAGCGCGTCCAGCAGGCGCCCGACGGGCCCGCCCAGGTCGTAGCGCTCCACGAGGTCGGCGAGCGCCGCGGGGTCGGCCACCTCCCGGGGCAGGGCCAGCGCCTCGTCGGTGACCTCCAGCGGGGCGTCGCGCGCCACGTCGACCACCCGGGGCGCTGCGGCGAGGTAGTCGCGCCCCTCCTCGAGCCGCGCCCGGCGGGCCCCCTTGAGGCGGTCGTCGCCGCGGTCGAGCGCCTCGGTGATGCCGGCGAGCGACCCGAAGGTGTCCAGCAGCTGCACGGCCGTCTTCTCGCCGATGCCCTTGACGCCGGGCAGTCCGTCCGAGGGGTCGCCGCGCAGCACCGCCATCTCCGCGTAGGCGCGCCCGCTGGCCAGTCCGTACTTCTGCACCAGCCAGGACTCGTCCACCTCGTCGGCGTCGCGCACCCCGCCGCGCGCGGTGTAGAGCACGCGCACCCCGGCCGCGTCGTCCACGAGCTGGAAGAGGTCGCGGTCGCCGGTCACCACCTCCACGGGGCGGCGCCCGGCGGTGCGCTCCACCAGCGTGCCGATGACGTCGTCGGCCTCGTACCCCGGCGCCCCCACCCGGGCGATGCCGAGGGCGGCCAGCAGGTCCACGATGACGGGCACCTGCGGCACGAGGTCCGGCGGCGTGTCCTCGGTGGTGCCCGTGGTGTCGCCGGGCGCCAGGCGGTGCTCCTTGTAGGAGGGGATGGCCTCCACGCGGAAGGCCGGCCGCCAGTCGTCGTCCCAGCACATCACCAGGCCGCCGGGGGAGCGGTGCGCCACGAGGGAGGCGGTCATGTCCACCAGACCCCGCACGGCGTTGGTGGGCGGGGCGGCCGGGTCGCGGCGACGGTCGGGCACCCCGTGGAAGGCCCGGTAGTACAGGCTGGCGGCGTCGATGAGCATCAGTGGTGCGTCGGTCACACCCTCAGCGTAGGCGGCGTGGCGCGGACGCCGGCCGCCTACGCTGGCCCCGTGCCCCAGGAACTCGACGCCACCGACCGCTCCATCGTCAGCCACCTCTCGCAGGACGGCCGCATGAGCTACACCGAGCTGGCGCAGCGGGTGCACCTGTCCACCTCCGCGGCCCACCAGCGCGTGCGCCGGCTGGAGGACAACGGGGTCATCCGCCGCTACGGGGCGGTGGTGGACCCCGAGGCGGCGGGTCTGCCGATCACGGCGCTGCTCTCGCTGACGCCCTTCGACCCCGGCGCCCCGGACGACGTGCCCGAGCGCCTGCACCACCTCACGGAGATCGAGGCGTGCTGGTCGGTGGCCGGGTCGGCCAGTTACGTGCTGCTGGTGCGCGTCAGCCGGCCCAGCGTGCTGGAGGAGCTCATCGCCGAGATCCGTTCCACCGCACGGTGCTCCACCACCACCACGATGGTGCTCACCACGCCGTGGGAGAACCGCACGGCCTTCGCCCACCTGGGGGAGTGAGGCGCCTCAGGCCTGCCGCACGTCGGCCAGCCGTGCACCGGTGGCGGTGAGCAGCGCGTCGGGGGAGAGTTCCACGTCGAAGCCGCGGCGCCCTCCGCTGACGAACACGGTCCCGTGGTCGGTGATGCGCTGGTCCACGAGCATCGGAAGGCGTGTCTTCTGCCCGAAGGGGGAGATGCCGCCCACCACGTAGCCGGTGGCGCGCTCGGCGGCGGCCACGTCCGCCATCGAGCAGCGCTTCACCCCCAGCTCACGCGCCACGGCCTTGGTGTCCAGGCGGTCGGCCACGGCCACCACGGCGACGGCCAGCTCGTGGCGGCCCTTGGCCCCGGAGTCCACCACGAGCGTCTTGAAGATGCGCTCCTCGGGGATCCCGAGGGCCTCGGCAGCCTCCTGCCCGTAGCCCTCCACGTCGTCCTCGTGGCCGAAGGCGTGGCCGGTCCACGGGACGCCGGCGGCGTCGAGGGCGAGCGTGGCGGGCGTGGTGGGGATCCTCATGCCCCGATCCTGCCAAGCCGGGTGGGTCGCGGCGCGCGCCGGGGCCTGCTGGCCCACACTGGCGCCATGGAGACGATCGTCCTGGAGCAGGTCACGCTGTGGAATCCCGACACCCTGCCGGTGCCGGGGCAGACCGTGGTGCTGGAGGCCGGCCGCGTGGCCTGGCTGGGTCCGGCCGACCGGGCGCCGGACACCTCCGGGCTGCGCGACGCCCACGTCCTGGCCGGTGAGGGGCGCCTGGTCACGCCGGCGTTCGTGGACGCCCACGCGCACGTCTCGGCCACCGGTGAGGTGCTCGGCGGGGTGGACCTGGCGGGCACCCGGAGCGTCGGCGAGGCCCTGGACCGCATCGCCGAGGCCGCCCGCCAGCGCCCCGGCACTCCGGTGTTCGCCCACTCCTGGGACGAGACCCACTGGGCGGAGAACCGGGCCATGACCTCCGCGGAGCTCGACCGCGCCTCCGGCGGCGGGGTGGTCTACGCCCCGCGTGTGGACATGCACGCCGCCACGGTGTCCTCCTCCCTGGCGGCCGTGGCCCAGGTGGCCAGCAAGGACGGGTGGGACGGCGTGGGCACCGCCACCCGGGCCGCCCAGGACGCGGTGGTGGCCGCCTGGGCGGCGAGCGTGGGCCCGGACGCCCGCCGCCGCAACATCGCCTTCGCCCTCGATGCCGCGGCCCGCGCCGGGGTGGGCACGGTGCACGAGATGGGCGCGCCCAATCTCACCAGCCCCGACGACGTGCGCGACGTGGTCGACGCCGGGGGAGCCGGCACGGTACGCACGGACGCCTACTGGGGGGAGTGGGTCGACGACCCGGTGCGCGCCTCCCACCTGCGGCAGGCCCTCGGCGTCATCGGGCTGGGCGGCGACCTCTACCTGGACGGCAGCTTCGGCGCCCGCAACGCCGGCCTGCTCGAGCCGTACAGCGACGCCCCGGACACCACCGGCGACCTGTACCTCACCGTCGAGGAGGCCGCCACGCACCTGGTGGCCTGCACGCGGGCCGGGGTGCAGGGCGGGTTCCACGCCATCGGCGACGCGGCGGTGCAGGTGGCGGCCGAGGCCCTCGAGGAGGCCGCCCGGCAGCTGGGCGACGCCGCCGTGCGCGCCGCGCACCACCGCATCGAGCACGTGGAGCTGCCCTCCCCCCAGGCCATGCGCACCTTCGCGCGCCTCGGGGTCACCTGCTCCATGCAGCCGATGTTCGAGGGCCTGTGGGGCGGCGGGGACGATCTCTACGCCACTCGGTTGGGCCGCCGCTGGCAGGAGACCAACCCGTGGCGCCGCCTGGACGAGCTCGGCGCGCCGGTGTGCTTCGGGTCGGACTCCCCGGTGACCCCCTGGGACCCGTGGGGCGCCCTGCGCTCGTGCGTGCGCCCGCAGAACCCCGGCGGCCTGCTCACCGCGCCGCGTGCCCTGGCCCTGCACACGCAGGCCGGGTGGCACGCCGCCGGGCGGGCCGGGGGCACCCTGCGCCGCGGCGGCGAGGACGACCTGGTGCTCTGGGACACCCGCGTGCCCACCGTGGCCCGGGATCTCGACGACTGGGTGGCGGACTCCTCCACGCCGCAGGCCCTGCTCACCGTGGTGGACGGCCACCTGGCGCAGTCCAGCGGAATCCCCACGATGTAGTTCACCCGCGAGGCACCCGCCCCTGACCTGCGAAAACGTCCGTTTGCGCAGGTCAGGGCCGGATTGACTCGCGCCAGCCAGCAGGTAGTTTCTGCGCATCACCGATGGCTCCCCACGGGGCGCCCGGTGACCGGGAGGACCACGCTCAGTAGAAAACGTGGACGTGTCGGCACCCAGCCGGCCCGACCGCGGCCCCAACGGCGTGGTCCTCTCGGTCACCGCACGGTCAGCCGGCGACGTACCGGGGGCGAGGGGCGACGCAGCCAGCGTCGCGCCTACACTCCCGGCGTGGTCGCCCTCCTCCAACGCGTGCTCGCCGCCGCCGTGGGCGGCACGCTCGTGTACCTCGCGCACCCCGACGCCGACCTCTGGTGGGCCGCCGCCCCGGGGGTCGCGCTCCTCACCCTGGCCACCCGCGGTGCCCGGCTGCGCACCGGCGCCCTGCTGGGCCTGCTGGCCGGCCTGTGCACCTTCGTGCCGCTCCTGCCGTGGTCCGGCGTCTACCTCGGCGTCGAGGCGTGGCTCGCCCTCGCGGTCTTCCAAGCCGTCTACCTCGTGCCGATGGGGTGGGCCCTGGCCGCCACCCAGCGGTGGACCTCCCGGCTGCGGCCGGCCGCCGAGGCCGTGGCCCTGCCCGTGCTCACCGCCGCGCTGTGGGTCTCCCAGGAGTGGCTGCGCGGATCCCAGCCGTGGGGCGGCTTCAGCTGGGCCCGACTGGCCTTCTCTCAGTCCCACGCCCCCACGCTGCCGGTGGCGCAGTACCTCACCGCCGCGGGGCTCTCCGCCTGGGTGGCCGCCACCGGGGGAGTGCTGGCCGTCGCCGTGCTCGCCGCGGCCCGGGCGCGATGGGGGCATGCGGCCGGGTCGCTCGCGGCGGCCGGTGCGCTCACGGCATCGCCGCTGCTGCTGCCGCTGAGCACCCCCACCGGCCCGGAGGTCGAGCTGCTGGCGGTGCAGGGCGACGCCCCGCAGACCGGCTTCCAGTTCGACCACGGCGCCCGCCAGGTGCTCACCAACCACACCGCCCTGGTGCAGCAGGCCGCCCGCGAGGTGGCGGACGGCACGCGCCCCGCCCCGGACGTGGTGCTGCTGCCGGAGAACGCCGCCGACGCCAACCCGCTGACCGACCAGCGCGCCGCCGAGCTGGTGGCCGAGGCGAGCCTGGCCGTCGACGCCCCGATGCTGCTCGGCGCCATCCCGCGCGAGCCCGGCCCGGGCCCCAGCAACGCGGTGCTGCAGTACCTGCCCGGGCAGGGTCCCGTGGCCCGCTACGACAAGCAGCACCTCGTGCCCTTCGGGGAGTGGGTGCCGCTGCGGCCCCTCGTCCGGGCGATCACCGCGAAGGCCGACCTCGTGCCGCAGGACTTCGTGGCCGGCGCCGCCCCGGGGGTGATGGACCTGCCGGTGCGCCGGGAAGTCTCACAGGACGGGGTGCTGCGCCTGGGCCTGGGCATCTGCTTCGAGGTGGCCTACGACGACCTCATGCGCGACCCGGTGGAGCGCGGCGCAGGCATGCTCTTCGTGCCCACCAACAACGCGAGCTTCGGCCACGGCGCCCAGTCCACCCAGCAGCTGGCCATCAGCCGGGTGCGGGCCGTGGAGCACGCCCGCACGGTGGCGCAGGTGAGCACCATGGGCACCAGCGCCGTCATCGGCCCCGACGGGCGCACCCTGACCACCCACGACGGGCGGACGCAGACCGGCCTGTACGAGCCCGCCCTGCTCTCGGTGACCGCCCCGCTCAACGACGCGACCACGCCGGCCACCCGCCTGGGCAACTGGCCCACCTGGGTGCTCGGCGCCGTCGCGGCCCTGGGCACCAGCGCCGGGCTGTTGCCGCGCCGCGCCACGGCGACGTCGGCCCCTCGGGGGACCGGCGCACACCGCGCGGCATGATGGGATGACCCGGACGTCTCCCGGTGTTGCACCGGCGACCACCCCAGACCCGATGGAGAACGAGACCCCGTGAGCCAGACCACCGCCCGCACCGCGCCCCTGCAGCGCGTGGCCGTCCTGATCCCCACCTACAACGAGGCCGAGAACATCGAGTGGATCGTCGGGCGCGTGCGCGCCGCGACCCCGCAGGTGGACGTGGTGGTGCTGGACGACAACTCCCCGGACGGCACCGGTGAGATCGCCGACCGCATGGCCGCTGCCGACCCGCAGGTGCACGTGCTGCACCGCAAGGGCAAGGAGGGCCTCGGACGCGCCTATCTCGCCGGCTTCGCGTGGGCCCTGGAGCAGGGCTACGACGCCGCGGTGGAGATGGACGCCGACGGCTCCCACCAGCCCGAGCAGCTGCACCTGCTGCTGGAGGCCGCCGACCGCGGTGCCGACCTGGTGCTGGGCTCCCGCTGGGTGCCCGGCGGCAGCGTTGTGAACTGGCCGCTGGACCGCAAGATCATCTCGATGGCGGGCAACCTGTACATCAAGATCGCCCTGGGCATGCCGCTGGGCGACGCCACCGGCGGCTACCGCGTGTACCGCGCCAGCGCCCTGCGCGCCATGGACCTCACCACCGTGGACTCGGTGGGCTACTGCTTCCAGGTGGACATGGCCTGGCGTGCGGTCCGCTCCGGCATGCGCGTGGTGGAGGTGCCGATCGAGTTCATCGAGCGCGAGCGCGGCAACTCCAAGATGGACTCCTCCATCGTCAAGGAGTCGCTGGTGCGGGTGACACGCTGGGCCGTGGAGCACCGCCTCGGCCAGGTGCGCCGCGCCCTGGGCCGCGGCCGGACTCAGGAGCTGGGCCACCGGTGAGCCCCCGTGTGATCTCCTCCGGCGCCGGGCGCACCCGGCGCCGTCGCCCCCGCTGGATGGTGGCCCTCAGCGTGCTGCTGCTGGTCATGCCGATGCTGGAGGTCGCCGTCATCATCAGCGTCGGCCAGCAGATCGGCATCGGGTGGACACTGCTGATGCTCGTCTTCTGGTCGAGCCTCGGCGCCTGGCTGGTCACGCGCGAGGGCTCGCGCACCTGGAAGCTGCTCAAGAACTCCCTGGCCACCGGCCACGAGCTCTCGCGGCAGCTCACCGACGCCGCGCTGGTGCTGGTGGGCGGCACGCTGCTGCTGGCCCCCGGCTTCGTGACCGACGCCATGGGCCTGTTCCTCGTGGTGCCCTTCACCCGGCCGATCACGCGCCGGGTGCTGCAGCGCGTGGTGGAGAAGAAGCTCCTCGGCGGCCTCATCGGCGGCGACCCCTTCGGCGAGGAGCCGATGGGCTTCGGCGCCTGGGGGAGTGGCCCCGCGGGACCCTCCGGGTTCGGCACCCCCACCGACGACGCGCGCACGAGTCCGCCCCGCCCGGGTGCGGGCACGTCAGGGTCCGCCACGGCGGGGGAGGACGAGGTGCTCGAGGGCGAGATCGTCGACCCGCCCCGGTGGTCGCGCTGAGGTGTGCCACGCCACGGGGCCGTGAACTGGCGGTGAACACCGCACCTCTGGCACACTGACGGATTGCCGCTCTGCAGCGGCACCTCACACCCCATCGGGGTGGCCACCCGGGAACACGCGCACGTCACCGTGCGTTCACCTGTGCGTGGCACGGGCCGTCGCGCGTCACGAGACCGCGCCGACGCCCACCGACGGACCACCAGTCACCCAGCGTCCGCCCCCTCGCCGGGGCATCAGGAGTACAAGCATGGCCGAGCGTTCCCTGCGTGGCACCAACCTGTCCGCCCTGTCGATGGAGAGCGACGAGAACGTCACCTTCAGCGAGCGACAGCTGGTGCGCTACAACTGCCCCGAGGGCCACGTCACCGAGCTGCCCTTCTCCGTGGAGGCCGAACTCCCCGCCCTGTGGGAGTGCCGCTGCGGCAAGGAGGCCAAGCTCGAGAACGGCCCGGAGCCGGAGCGCAAGCCCACCAAGCCGGTGCGCACCCACTGGGACATGCTCCTGGAGCGCCGTTCCATCCCGGAGCTCGAGGAGCTCCTCGAGGAGCGCCTGCAGTACCTGCGCGACCGTCGCGGCGTGACCAAGAAGGCCAGCTGACGATCCCCCGAGCCGCGTGCCGACCCCCTCGGCCGGCACGCACGACGGAGCCCCACGCACCATCCCCCCTCCGGCGCGTGGGGCTCCGTCGTGTCAGGACCCGCTGCGGCCTCAGCCGCGCTCGGGGTCCAGCCCCTCCACGGTGGCTCCGCTGCCGCGGTCGCGGGGACCGTCGGGACTCGGCTGCGGGTCCAGCGGCTGGCCGTCGGAGTCGACGCAGACCGGCACCACAGCGGTCGGTTCGCGGGACTCCTCCTGCTCCCGGCGGGTCTCCTCGTCCTCCAGCAGGTCCTGCCGGCGGGCGCGGGTCTCCGGGTCGTCCATGGAGCGCAGGTCCACCTGCTCGTTGAGGTAGCGCAGCACCACCACCACGCTCGCGGCCACCGGGACGGCCAGGAAGGCGCCGGGGATGCCCCACATGGAGCCACCCACGGCCACCGAGAGCAGCACGATGCCCTCGTGCAGCTGCATGGCCTTGCCCTGCACGATCGGCTGCAGGATGTTGCCCTCCACGTTCTGCACGAAGAGCACGATGCCCAGCAGGATGAGCGCCTTGGTGAGGCCCACGGAGACCAGCGCCACGAGCACGCTCAACGTACCGATCGTGACGGCACCCACGATGGGCACGAAGCCACCGAGGAAGGTGAGGATGGCCAGGGCACCCCACATCGGCACGCCGAGCACCACCAGGCCGATGCCGATGAGGGTGGCGTCGACCGCCGAGATGATGGCCTGGCTGCGCACGTAGCCGCTGAGGGTGCTCCACAGGCGGGTACCCAGGGCGGTGATGTGCGGGGCCGCGGCGCGTCCCGAGAGGTGGCTCACCCACGGCAGGAAGCGGTCGCCGTCGCGGACGAAGAAGAAGGTGAGCACCAGGGTCATCAGGGCCGTCACGAAGGCCGACCCGACGGCCGCGACGCCGCTGAAGACACCCTTGCCGATCTCACCGCTGGCGTCCTGGATCTTGGTGGTCAGCTGGTCGATCGCCTTGTTGACCTGCTGGTCCTGGATGTTCAGCGGCGGCCGGGAGGCCCAGTCCTGCACCTGCTCGATGCCGGTGACGGTGCGCTCGGCCAGCTGGCCGCTCTGGTCCACCATCGAGGGGATGATGGCCGAGAGGACCGCCAGCAGCAGCACCAGCGCCCCGAGCACCGTGGTCAGGGCCGCCAGACCGTTGGGCATGAAGGAGCGCAGCAGCCGGGCCACCGGCTGGAGCACCGAGGCCAGGATGAGGGCCAGCAGCAGGGGCAGGACGCCCACCCAGAGCTTGCCCACGAGCCACAGCACGGCCCCCAGCGCCGCCATGACGAGCAGGAGGCGGCCCGCGAACGCCGCCGTGGAGCGGAACCCCCGGGCGATGACCTCGCTGCGGTCGCCCACGGAGTCGGGGTCGCGATCCGGTGCGCGTCGGGCATCGTCATTGCGGACCCGCAGGGCCTCCAGACCCTTGGGTTCCCACCTGCGCAGGTGTGTCAGTCGATTCACGCGCGCCATGGTGTCACGGTGGCAGCCTGCAGGCACCCGGACCGCGGCGGGGCGTGACAGCCGACTGACAGTGCTGCCCCCTAGGGTGCCGGGCGTGATCTCCCCGCGCCGTACCCTCGCCCTGACCGCTGCCGCCACCACGTTGATCGTCGGGGGTGGGTGTGCCGAGCAGTCCGGGCAGGACCCGTCCACCGGCTCCACCGCGACCACCGCCTCCTCGCCCGTGACCGGCTCGCCGGGGGAGTCCGCGTCGTCCGAGCCGTCGGCCTCCGCCGACCCGTCGGCCACGCCGTCGGACTCCCCGTCCACCGCGGCCTCCGCCGACCCGTCGGCCCCCAGCTCCTCCGAGCCCTCGCCCTCCTCCGACCCCGCCCCGGAGGGTGCCGTGGTGCCGCCCGCGCAGCGTCCCGACGACCCAGCCGCCGGCCCGGTCCACCTCGCGGTCGTCGGCGACCTCAAGCTCGCCCACCGGGCGGCCGGTGACATCACCGCGGGCCGGGGGTCCCGGGTGTTCGCCGGCGTCGCCGACGAGCTGGCCTCCGCCGACCTCACGCTGGGCAACCTCGAGACCACGCTGGGCACCGCCCGGGACCAGGGCGACCGGCAGCACAAGCGGTACACCTTCATGTCGCCGCCCTCCTCGCCGGAGGTGCTGCTGGACGCCGGCTTCGACCACGTGAGCCTGGCCAACAACCACGTCTACGACTTCGGCGAGCCCGGCATCCTCTCCACCGTCCGTGCCCTCGACCAGGCGGGGCTGCCGCACTCGGGGGCCGGCGCCGACCCCCGGGCCGCCCGCGAGCCAGCGGTCCTGGAGGCCAACGGCCGGCGGATCGCAGTGCTCAGCTACATGGACGTGCCTGCCGACAACGCCCGCATCTTCTTCTCCAACAAGCAGTGGGAGGCCACCTCCCAGCGCGCCGGCGTCGCCTGGGGACACCCCGAGCAGGTGGCCCAGGACGTGGCCGCGGTCCGTGACCAGGTGGACGACGTGCTCGTGGTGATGCACGCCGGGCGGGAGAACAAGACCTTCCTCGTGGAGGAACAGCGCGCCATCGCACAGGCCGCCCTGGACGCCGGCGCCACGGCCGTCCTGGGCCACCACGCGCACGTGCTCCAGGGCTACCGGCAGGACCCGCAGGACGGCACGGCGGTGGCCTGGGGGCTGGGCAACTTCGTGTTCGACGGCTATCCCGAGGGCGCCGAGCAGACCGACTCGGCCATCCTGCACCTCACACTGGACGACCAGGGCGTGACCGACCTGTCGTTCACGCCGGTGGCGCTGCGTGGCGGCTACCCGGTGGCCCTCGACGAGACCTCCGGGCGGGGCCGCGCGATCCTCGACCGGCTGGAGCGCCTCGAGAAGTGAGCCCGCTCAGCGGGCCGGGACGGGCCGGGTGCCGTCGGTGTCGGCCAGCGCCGGCACCCCGGCCGCGACGGCGGCCTCCACGCGCTGCACCGCCGCGGTGTCGATGAGGCCGAGCTGCCCGGCCACCCGCGCGGCCTGGGCCCAGTCGTCCACGGGGTGCACTCCCGCGGCCCGCCAGCGCTCGCGGGTGGCCTCGTCCACCTCGGTGACGCAGTGGATGAAGGCCGCCGTGAGGTGATCCGGCCAGCGGCGGCGCACCTCGAGGGCCACCTCGGCATCGGCCTGGCCGGAGTCGCCGAGGAAGACCTGCCGACACTCGGGGAACAGCGCGGCATCGCGGCGCATGTTGCGCACCTTGCCGTCGCGCATCCGTCCCCGGTCCACGAGCCCGCGGACGGTCCCGGTGAGGATGGTGTGCGCCGGCAGCCCCAGCCCGGTGAAGCCCTTGGCCGAGTAGCGCTCCAGCAGGTCGCGCGGACCGGCGGGACGGGCGGTGACGAAGGTCAGGTCGCCCGGGCGGGAGGCGTCGCCCGCGGCGTCGGAGCGGTCCAGGGCCACGAGCAGTTCCACCACGCCCGGGTAGACGGTGCCCCGGTCGTACCGGCGGTCGTGGAGGTTGGCCTTGAAGGTGTCGTCGATGTCGCTGAGCACCCGCAGCTCGTCGTGCGGCACCGCCTGGGCAGCGATGTGGTCGAGCACCCGGCGCCGCTGCCCGGCATCGAGCACGTCGTAGACGAAGTGCTCCAGGTCGTGCCCGTCGCCGCCGGAGTTGAGCAGGTACTTGACCTCCTGGAAGTGCTCGCCCTGGAGGGCCAGCAGGGCGGAGGTCACCGCCTCGCGCTCGGCCGGGGTGATGCCACCCTCGCGCAGGGAGCGGATGACCGCGACAACCCCGGCGGGGGTGGCGCTGGTGAGCACGTGCGGGTCGAGCGCGGGGCTGGAGTCGCGCGCCGGGTGGGGGCGGGCCACCCACAGGGCAGCGGGCTCCACCGAGCAGGTGAGCTCCCACACCTCGCCCAGCGGGTCGCCGTCGAGGTGGGCCGGGGCGGGGGAGTCGGGGCGCAGCGTGGCGGTCGCCGTGGAGTGCCGGCGGATGCCGGGCAGGCGCGGCACCTGCGGCAGCACCCCCGCCAGGGCCACGGTGAGCCACTCCACGAGCGGGTCGGGGTCCACCACGACCACCTGGAGCAGGCCGTCGTCCATGCGGGCCGAGGAGACGCCGAGCCCCCACGGGATGGCCCCGGAGTTGGTGACCAGCACGCTCCACGGTTCCCCTTCCTCGCCGTCCACGGTGACCGGCCAGCCGGGGTCGGCGGCCCGCGCCAGGGCCGGGCGCACGTAGGCCCGCCACCCGTGGCGCTCCTTGTCGGCACTCTCCACGTCCTGGATGATCGCGGCGTCGTGACCCATGCCGGCGGTCACCAGGAAGGTGCCGCGCTGCAGCCCCTCGGTGCCGCGCCAGGTGGCGCGCCCGACGTCGATGTGGTCGCCGGCGGTGGTGACCGCGGCCGTCACCGCGTGGCGCAGGCCCTTGCGGGTCAGCTGGGCCAAGCCGAGGTTGCGGGCGGCCAGGTTGGCGGTGCCGGTGGGCACGATGCCCAGGACGCACTCGGTGCCCGCCAGCGCGTCGGCCACCTGCCGCACCGTGCCGTCGCCTCCCACCACGACCACGCGCGTGGCCCCGGCTGCGAGCGCCTCCCGGGCCTGCTCGGCGCCGGGGGAGTCGGGGGTGGTGGACAGCACGAGCGGCGCGGGCCACCCGAGTTCGGCCACCACCTCGCGCGTGGCCCGGACGGCGGGAGAGGACAGGGCGTGCACGGGATTGACGACCACGGCCAGCTGCGGGGACGTGTCCATGCCGGGGAGCCTAGTGCGATTCTGGGTGCGCGGAATCGCGTCGTGGGGCAAGATGGGGACGCTGAAGTTCACGCCGACGAAGGGACCCCCCATGGCCTCCAAGGAGATCGAGTTCATCAAGAGCGTGGACCGGCTGCATGCCTTCTACACGGAGAACGTGCGCATGCTGGCCAACGCCTACGAGCTGCCGGTGGAGGACGCCGCCCAGCTGCTGGCCCGGTACGAGTTCCACAACGTCTCGCGCGCCATCCTGCACCCGCCGCGGGTGGAGAACCCGGTGGAGCAGCTCGAGCGCGAGCTGGACGAGCGCCGGGAGGACTG
>NZ_JBHLVH010000014.1:119516-133297 GCF_042433515.1 Kytococcus schroeteri
GCGCACACCGGACATCTGCCGGTCCAGCTCCCACGCGGTGGCCGCCGAGGCCAGCAGGGTGTCGGCCACCTCCAGCGGCAGCCCGCCGGCGTACTTGTAGCGGATCTCGTGCTCCACGCTGGCCCAGAAGTCCATGGCGATGGTGCGGATCTGGATCTCCACGGGCACCTCCAGCGTCTCCTCGGAGAGGAACACCGGAACGCTCACGATGAGGTGCAGCGACCGGTAGCCGTTGGGCTTGGGGTGGGAGATGTAGTCCTTGGTCTCCAGCACCGTCAGGTCCGGCTGGCCCATGAGCATCTCGGCCAGGCGGAAGGTGTCCTCGATGTACGGGCAGGTCACGCGCACGCCGGCGATGTCGCGGATCTCCCGGGCCACCACGTCCAGGTCCGGACCGGTGCCCAAGCGGTTCATCTTGTGGAGGATGGAGTCGAAGGACTTCACCCGGTGCTTCACGTGCTCGATGGGGCCGCGCTGCCCGCGGGCCTCGGCCTCCTCGCGCAGGATGTCGATCTTGGTGAGCACCTCGTCGAGCGCGAACTTGTAGCGCAGCCGGAAGTCCGACAGGCGGGTCCCGATGCTGCGCGCCACCTCGTCGGGGTCGCGGGTCTCGACGTCGTCACCGGCCAGGGCCATGACGAGGTCGATCGAGGTCATCGGCACGTCGTGGGGCATGTCCCGGACGGTAGACCTGACGGCTGGGAAATTCATCAACCCGGAGTCGGGTCGTGGCCCGGGGCGTGGGCACCGGCCCGGTGGTCCGGCCACGCGTCCCGGGGCGCGAGCACGGCTCCGGTCACCCGGTGGTGGGGCCACAGCAGCGTGTGCGGGGCGGCCAGGGTGACGTAGTTGGGCACCTCGGCGGCGTGCACCTCCTCGCCCTCCAGCGCGCGGGGTGCCGGCGGGTCGGCCGTCCACGCCGCGCTGAACAGGGCCCACCGCACGGCGAGGTTGATCCACACCACCAGGGTCACCAGGCCGGCGAACGAGGCCACCAGCGGGTTGTCCCACGCCCCGATGACGGACGTGCCGGCCAGGCGCAGCACGCCCCACCCGAGCGCACCGAGCAGCGCACCCCGCCACCGCTGCGGCCACGGGGTGCGCACCTTGGCCGCCACCCGCACGAGCAGTCCGATGGTGAGCGCGTCCACCAGGGCGGCCGCCGCGAGCGCGGCCCCGCGCACGAGCCACTCGGCCTCGGCCTCCAGCCGCACCAGGTCCAGGGCCTGGCGCGTGGCCCAGGTCGCGCCCCACGAGAGCAGTGCGGTGAGCACCACGGAGGTGCCCAGCAGCAGCATCCCCACGAGGTCCCAGAGCTTGGCCCGCACGGGGTGCAGCGGCAGCGAGCCCAGACCGAACATCGCGCGCAGCGAGAGGCGCAGGTCCGTCATCGCGTTGGTGGCCGTCCACAGCAGCACCGGGAGGGTCACCAGGGTGGCCAGGGTGAGACCGCCGTGGAGGGCCAGGTCCCCGGTGGAGACCAGGCCGGACTGTCCCTCGTCGCCGAGCAGTCCGGGAAAGCTGTCGTTCACCGCGCCCACGAGGGCGTCCATGAGCCGTGGGTGGCGCCCCAGCAGCAGGCGGAAGACCGTGACGCCCAGGGTCAACGCGGCCACCAGCGAGATCATGGCCGAGAGCGTCACACCCCCGGCGTACACGTTGCCGTGCGCCAGCAGGTAGCGGCGGGCCGCTCGGACCAGCCGGGTGCGGGCCAGCGTGGCCAGCACCCGGCGGCCACCCCGTCGAGCCCGCCGGTCCCGCGGCGGCGGGTCGGCGTGGTCGGCGGCGGAGGCGGGCGTCACGGGGTCAAGTCAAGCACCCGGCCGTCCCAGTTCTCGCGCAGCCAGCGGTCGTGGGTGGCGATCACCACGGCACCGGGATAGTCCACCAGCGCCTCCTCCAGCTCCGTGGCCAGCCGCAGGGACAGGTGATTGGTGGGCTCGTCGAGCAACAGGACCTCCGGCGGGCTGGCCAGGGCGACGGCCAGGTCCAGGCGTCGGCGCTGCCCCACGCTCAAGCGGCTCACGGGGCGGTCCAGGTCGCGCCCGGCCAGCAGGCCCGTGGCCGCCAGGGGCACCTCCTGCGCCACCCGGTCGCCGACGGCCAGCCGGTAGGCCTCGCGGACCGTCGGGTCGCCGTCGGGCAGGCGCGGTTCCTGGGTGAGCAGGCCGGTGGTGAGCCGCGGCGCACGGGTGACGCTCCCCGCATCGGGCCGCAGCGGGCCGGCCAGCACGGCGAGCAGGGTGGACTTGCCGCTGCCGTTGGGGCCGGTGACCAGCAGGCGGTCGGTGGCGGTCAGCGAGACCGAGGTGGGCGCCAGGCGTCCGGTGACGGCCACGCCCGATGCGGTGAGCACCGGCCCCGGGGGCACGCTCGCCCGGGACAGCCCGTCCAGGGCACGGAAGGTGAGGGTGGCCGGGGGCTTGCGCACCTGCTCCTCGCGGAGTCGCTCCAGCGCCGTGCGGGCGTCGTTGACTCGCCGGGCCACCACCTTGGCGTTGCGGTCGGCGTAGAACTTCTTGGCAACCCGTGCCTCCGTGCGCGGTCCCCGCTCGGGGCGGCCGACGGTGTGGTCGTCTCGCTCGCGCTGTTCCAGCCGGCGGATCTCCGCCTGCTCGTCGCGGAAGCGGGTCTCCCACTCGGCCCGCGTGCGCCGCTGCCAGGTGAGGTACTCACCCCATCGACCCGTGAACCGGGTGACGCCGTGGCCGGAACCGGGGGAGTCGTGGTCGGTCGCCACGTCCGCGTACGGCAGGGGAGAGGGGTCGAGGTCGTACAGCACGTCGGCCACCTGGTCGGTGAAGGTGCGGTCGTGGCTCGCGAGGAGGACCGGCCCCTTCCACGCTGTCAGTAGGTCGGTGAGCAGGCCCGCGGCGGCGTCGTCCAGGTGGTTGGTGGGCTCGTCCAGCAGCAGGGTGTGCGGCGAGCGCAGCAGGAACCACGTCAGGGACAGGCGCGAGACCTGGCCGCCGGACAGCTCGTCCGCGCGGCGGGAGCGGTGGATGCGGGAGATGCCCAGACCCTCGACCACCCGGTCGGTGCGGTGGTCGATCTCCCAGGCGTCGGCGTGCTCGGCCCGGGCCAGGGCATCGGCCAGGCGCTCGGTCGCCCCGGGTACGTCGGCGGCGACTTCCTGCCCGGCGCGCTCCACCTCATCGATGAGGGCACGGACCGGGGCCGTGGCCCGCTGGAGCACCTGCTCGACGGTCAGGTGCAGGTCGAACGGTGGCTCCTGGTGGTGCAGGCCCACCGTCCCGGTGCGGTGGACGGTCCCCGCATCGGGCTCGTCGAGGCCCGCGGCGAGGCGCAGGAGGGTGGACTTGCCGGACCCGTTCTCCCCGATGAGGACGGCCACCTGACCGGCGGGGATCGTCAGGGAGACATCGGTGAGCACGCGGCGGTCGGGGAAGGTGCGGGAGATGCCGTCCAGACGCAGGTGGTCCGATGCCGTGTGGCCGGCGGACGTGGTGGGGTCCGTGGGGTGAGGGTGGTTCATGGGGCCTTCCGAGGGCAGCGTCGTTCCTCGCGGGGCGCATGCCGCGTCACGAGGGAGGGCGTCAGCTCAGGAGTCCATGGCGTCACCCTGACAGCCGTGGGCGTGGACCGCAACGGGTTTGTCTGGGACCGTTGCTCCATGAGCGATGACCGTGAGGTGATGTCCGCCTCCCGCCGGATGCCCGTGGAGGCCGCCGCGGTGTGGGCCGTGCTGAGCGACCCGGCCCGGCACCAGGACACCGAGCCGACCAACTGGGTGCGGGACGCCATCGAGCCCGAGCCCCTGACGCGCGTGGGCCAGGTGTTCGGCATGAACATGGCCTTCCCGCAGAACGGCGAGCCGTACGTCATGCACAACCGGGTGATCGCGCTGGAGCCCGAGCGCGTCATCGCGTGGGCGCCGGGGATGCTGCGAGACGGGCACCTATCCGAGGACACGTGGTGGACCTGGCGGTACGAGCTGGAGCCGGTGGACCAGGCCGGCGGGTTGGCCACCGAGGTCACGCTGACCTACGACTGGACCGACACCCCGGACTGGTTCCGCGAGGAGGTGCCGCTGCCCGCCTTCGGGGTGGACTACCTGGCGGAGTCGCTGGCATCGCTGGAGGAGGCCGCCTCCTAAGGTTCGCTCCATGTGCACCCCCACCATCGGATCCCGGCGCCGTCTTCCCGTGGGTCCGGTGGTGGCAATCGTGGCCGTGGCCACCGTGGCGCTCATGCTGCGGCCCGCGGCCACCTCGTTGGGCCCGCTGCTGCCGGACATCTCCGCCGACCTCGGCGGGGGCGGGCTCGGTGCCGGAGTGCTGACCGCGCTGCCGCCCTTCATCTTCGGCGTGCTGGGGCTGGCGGCGGTCCCCATTGGCCGCCGGCTGGGGCTGAGCGGTGCCATCGTGGCGGCGCTGGGGATCTCCGTGGCGGGCCTGGCGCTGCGACCGGTGGTCGGCTCGATGGGGATCTTCCTCGCCCTGAGCGTCCTGGCCCTGGTGGGCGGGGCGCTGGGCAACGTGCTCGTGCCGGCGTGGGTGAAGCGGCACAGCTCGGGCACCCAGCAGCGGCAGCTGATGGCGGTCTACGTGGCCGTGTTGTCGATCGGCGGCTCGGCCGGCGCGATGCTGGCCATCCCACTCACCGGGTTGCCGGGTGCGTCGGTGCTGCCCCGCATCGGTCACGGACCCGACCCCTCCGGCGGCGACTGGCGGATCTCGGTGCTGGCCTGGGCGGTGATCGCCCTGGTGCCCCTGGCGATGTGGGCGGTGGTCGTCCGGCGGACCGGCCACGACTTCCCGCGGAACGCCCTGGCCGAGCAGGCCTCCCACGTGAGCATCTGGCGTTCGCCGACGGCCGTGGCGCTCACGGCGATGTTCGCCCTGCAGTCCACCAACGCCTACACCCAGTTCGGCTGGCTGCCGCGCATCTACACCGAGGGTGGCGTCTCGGCCGGGATGGGCGGCTTCTACACCGCGCTCATCGCCGCCTGCGGCGTGCTGGGCGGGTGGATCATGCCCGGCCTCATCGAGACGGTGTCCTCGCTGCGCACGCTGGCGGTGATCTGCGGTGGGCTGACCACCATCGGGTACCTGGGGCTGCTCGTGGCGCCGCACTCGCTGGCCCTGGTGTGGGCGCTGGTGCTGGGCCTCGGCGGTTTCGCCTTCCCGATGGTGATCGCGCTGCTGCCGGCCCGGACCGCCGACCCGCTGATCACGGCGCGGCTCTCGGGCATCGTGCAACCGGTGGGCTACATCTTCGCGGCGGTGGGGCCGCTGGCGGTGGGGGCGATCGTGGCCGCGACCGGCAGCGTGACGATCGTGCTGTGGCTGATGGCGCTCTCCGGCGTGCTGCTGGCCCTTGCCGGATGGCGCGGTGCGGCCGAGGTCCTGGTGGACGACGAACTGGCCGCCGCGCGCTGAGCGGTCAGCCGGCGCTGAGCTGCCGCCCCAGGTCCTCCCCGATGCGGTGGAGCAACGGTGCGGGATCGGCCAGGCACCGCGCGGGGTCGGGTTCGAGCTCCTGCAGGGTGGCCACGCCGGTGAACCCCGCCGCTCGGGCCTCGGCCTCGCTGAGCTCTGTGGTGCCGCACACGGCCACCACGGGAATACCCGCCCGGCGCGCCCGTTCCAGCACCCCGGCGGGTGCCTTGCCGGAGAGGGTCTGACCGTCCAGGCGACCCTCGCCCGTCACCACCAGGTCGGCGGTGGACAGGTTCGCATCCAGCCCCGCGAGGTCCAGCAGCATGTCCACACCGGAGACCCGTTCAGCGCCCGGGGCCATCAACGCCAGACCCACGTCTCCGGCCGCCCCGCACCGGGTGACTCGACCAGCCCGGGCGGGCACCCCGCCTCGACCAGGAGACCTGACCACCGTGTCAGGGCGGCCTGGATGCGGTCGACCGTCACCGCATCGGCGCCCTTCTGCGGTCCGTACGTGGCGGCGGCGCCGTGGGGGCCGAGCAGGGGATTGGTGACGTCGGCCGCCAGGGTGAGGCGGATGCCGGTGAGGCGCTCGCGGACGGGCGTCAGGTCGAGGCGGGCGGCGCGTTCCAGGCCGGGGACGCCGGGCGGGACGGGCTGACCGTCCGCGTCGAGCACATGGGCGCCCAGGGCGGTGAGCAGGCCGAGTCCGCCGTCGGAGCAGGCGGACCCACCCACGCCGACGATGAGGTGACGGTTCCCCGCATCGAGGGCGGCGGAGACGAGCTCGCCGGTCCCGGTGCTGGTGGCGGTGAGGGCCCGGGTGGGGGCGGTCGAGGGCGGTGATGCGCACGGTCAGCCGGAACCACAGGCCGAGGTGGCGGGCACGCCAGGTCACCTGGTCGCCGAGGTCGAGGATCCTGGAGGTCACCCCCGCGATGGCCATCTCTCCCGAGCTGCGCATGGAGCCCACGTGCTCGCCGACGTCCAGAGACAGCTCGAAGAGCTGCGCGGGACTGTGCCGGGTGTCGGTCACGACCTGGAAGGTGCTTGCCACAGGCGCATGCTGCCGGCGGCGCGTGGGGTCACTTCCCCGTGGGGCAGGATGACCGGCGGCCGACCGAAGGAGCACCACTGTGACCGCACCCACAGCTGTTCAGGGCCCTGCTGTGTCCACGCCGGAACAACGGGACGCCATCCAGACCCGCACCCTGCGGGTGGTGGTGCTCAGCCAGGTGCTCGGTGGCGCGGGACTGGCGGCCGGCGCGACCGTCGGTGCCCTGCTGGCCGAGGAGATGCTCGGCTCCCAGGGGCTGGCCGGCATCCCGGTGGCGATCGTGACCCTGGGGTCAGCGCTCGCGGCCTACCTGGTGGGCCGGGTGACCCAGGGCAGGGGTCGACGCATGGGCCTCGGGGTCGGCTTCGCGGTCGGTGGTGTGGGTGCCGCGGGCGTGGTCCTCGCGGCCGTGCTGGGCCAGGTGTGGCTGCTGTTCCTCGCTCTGTTCGTCTACGGGGCCGGCACAGCCACCAACCTGCAGGCCCGCTACGCCGGCACGGACCTGGCCACGCCGCAGCGCCGCGCGACCGCGGTGAGCATGGCCATGGTGTCCACCACGGTCGGCGCCGTCGCCGGACCGAACCTGGTGGAACCGCTGGGCCGACTGGCCGGAGCCTGGGGGATTCCGTCGCTGGCGGGTCCGTTCATGCTGGCCTCGGTCGCCTACCTGGCGGCGGGCGCCGTCCTGCTGGTCATGCTGCGACCGGACCCCTTCCTGCTGGCCAAGACGCTGGCCGGAACGGATGCCGATCCGGACCCCGCGGCCCACGAACCAGACACACGCGGGGCTGACACGGCACCGGTCACCGCCAGCACCTCTCTGCCCCCGGCACGTCCGACCGCCTGGGTGGGCGCCGGCGTCATGGTGATGACCCAGGTGGTGATGGTCGCGATCATGACCATGACCCCGGTCCACATGCGGGCCCACCACCACGACCTGGGTGACGTGGGGCTGGTCATCAGCCTCCACATCGCCGCCATGTACCTGCCCTCCTTGGTGACCGGCGCCCTCATCGACCGCGTCGGGCGCCTGCCCATGGCCGCCGCAGCCGGCGCCACGCTCCTGGCCGCCGGGGTGGTGGCCGCCCTGGCCCCGGGCGAGTCGATGGGGTGGATCGTCCTGGCCCTGGTACTGCTGGGCCTGGGCTGGAACCTGGGCCTCATCTCCGGCACGGCCCTGGTGGTGGACGGCACCGTCCCGGCCAACCGCGCCCGGACGCAGGGCACCATCGACGTCCTCATCGCCTTGGCCGGTGCCGCTGGAGGTGCCTTCTCCGGCATGGTCGTGGCTGCCAGCAGCTTCGCGGGCCTGTCCTGGCTCGGCGCGGTGCTGGGCCTGGCCGTGGTCCCGCTGCTGTGGGTGGCCGCCCGTGACCGTCGCGCCACCGCCGCGGCCTCCTGAGCGACGCGGCACCCCGGTGCGACGCAGGAAACTCGCTGCACTGCCCGGCCCACGCGCCTACGATGGGTGCATGACCGCATCGATGAGGCTCCGCACCCGCCGCTGACGGCGGCGGAGTCGACCCTTCTTCCTCTGCACGCCGTCACGGTCCCCGCCGGGCGGTCCTGTCAGTGCTGCCCGGCTCCCTGACGAGTCGAAGAGAGCACCATGCAGAACATCGATCACCGCGCCTCATCCACCCCTGACACGCCCTCCTCCGCGCCCTCCCAGCCAGACGTCCCGGCGGGTGCCGGCGCCCACATCCGCGCCGAGGGCATCCACGTCACCCTGGGGCACCGCACCCTCCTGACCGACGTCGACGTCAGCGTGACCGCCGGGTCCCGGCTGGCCATCGTCGGCGAGAACGGACGGGGTAAAACCACCCTGCTCCACGTCCTGGCCGGCACCCTCGAGCCCGATGCGGGGCAGCTGAGCCGGGTGGGCACCCTCACCCTGGTGGAGCAGGACCTGGCCTCCCGTGCGGGGGAGACCGTCGGCTCCCTGGTGCGTCACGCCATCGCCCCCTCGTTGGACGCGCTGTCACGGCTCGATGGGGCTACGCAGGCCCTTGCGGAGGAACGCGCAGGGGCGGACGAGGAGTACGCAGTCGCCCTGGACCGGGCCACGGTGCTCGACGCCTGGGATGCCGAGCGCCGCATTGACGTTGCCCTCGCCGGTCTGGATGCCTGCACCGACCGCGAACGCGCCCTGGCCAGGCTGTCGGTGGGCCAGCGGTACCGCGTCCGGTTGGCCTGCGCGCTGGGCGGGAACTCCGACCTTTTGCTGCTGGACGAGCCCACCAACCACCTCGACGCCACCAGCCTGGCCTTCCTCACTGACCGCCTGCGCGAGCACCGCGGGGGATGGGCCGTGGTCAGCCACGACCGCGCGCTTTTGCACGACGTGGCCACCTCCTTCCTGGACCTCGACCCGAGCTCGAACGGCCGGCCACGCCTGTACGCGGGAGGTCACGAGGCCTGGGTGGAGGGCCGCCGCCGGGACCGCGCCCGCTGGGAGCAGGAGTACGCCGAGCAGACCGAGGAACGCGCCCAGCTGGAACAGGCTGCCGAGGAGGCACGCGGCCGCCTCCGCACTGGGTGGCGGCCGGACAAGGGCACCGGCAAGCACCAGCGGGCCACCCGGGCTGCGGGTGCGGTGCAGGCGTTCAACCGGCGGCAGGAGGCCCTGGAGGCGTACGCCCTGACGGTGCCGCCACCCCCGGCCGAGCGGCGGTTCCCCGAACTCCCCGGAGCGGGCGCGCGCGTCCTGCTGGACTGCGATGAGGTGGCCGTGACCGGGCGGTTGGTGCCCACCACCCTCACCGTGGGTGGTGGTGACCACCTTGTGGTCACCGGGGCCAACGGTGCGGGCAAGTCGACCCTGCTGCGACTTCTGGCCGGGACGCTGGAGCCCACCGGCGGGACGGTCCACCGGCACCCCTCCGGCCGGGTGGTGCTGCTCTCGCAGGAGGTGCCGGACTGGCCACAGGAGATGACCGCGCAGCACCTCATCGACAGGACCCTGGCCGAACAGCGCGGCCGCCACGCCGCACCCTCCGGCCTCGTGGACGCCGACCTCCTGCGCACCCCCGTGGGGCGTCTCTCCCCGGGGCAGCAGCGGCGCCTGCACCTGCACTTGGTGCTGGCGCAGCGCCCGGACCTCCTGCTCCTGGACGAGCCCACCAACCACCTCTCGGCCGGGGTGGTGGACGACCTGACCAAGTGGATGCAGGGCACCGCGGCCGCCGTCGTGGTCGCGACCCACGACCGCCAGTTGTTGCGGGACATCTCGTCCTGGCCACGGCACCACCTGGGGTAGGCCAGCCCCGGCCTCACCGGCCCCGCATGAGCCTCAGCCCTGGCGGCGCAGCACGCTCACCGCGAACTCGGCCTCGGGCGTCCACGGGCGCAGGTCCCAGGTGCTGAAGCGGTGCTCCAGCGTGAGGCCCGCCGGGGCCAGCAGCGCGTCCAGCGCGGCGGTGTCGAAACCGGTGGTGGTGCGGCAGCCCACCACCACGAAGCCGTCGGGCACCAGGTGCGCGGCCACCCGCTGCAGCACCGCACCACGAGCCGCGGGCGCCACGAAGTCCAGCACGTTGCCGGCCATGAGGGCCCCGTCGAACGGCTCCGGCTGCCCGTGGGCGGCGAGGTCCAGCGTGGCCAGGTCGGCCACCAACCAGGTGCCGTCGGGGTGGTCCTCGCGGGCCGCGGCCACGAGCGCGGGGTCCACGTCCACCCCCACGGCGTCGAAACCCAGCCCCAGAAGGTGGCCGGCGTGCCGCCCGGGGCCGCACCCGGCATCCAGGAGGCGGGCACCGCGCGGCGCCAGGACGTCCACCAGGCGCGTCTCGCCCTGCACGTCCTGCCCGCTGGCGGCCAGCGAGCGCATGCGCTCGGTGTACCAGGCGGAGTGGTCGGGGTCGGTGAGTCCCGGCCAGGTGGTGGTGCCGCCGACCACCTCGCCGGGGCGGGTGTCGGTGCGCGGCTCGACCGCCGCGCGGTACATGCCGTGGCCGCGGGGCCCGGGCGTGAAGCCGGCCGCGCGGTAGAGCCGCCCGGCGTCGGAGTCCGCGTCGGCCACGATCACCAGCTCGCGGGCGCCGCGCTCCCACGCCCACTCGGCCGCGACCGTGAGCAGGTGGCGCGCCAGACCCCGCCGACGGTGGGCCGGAGCGGTGAGCACCGACTGGTACCGCGCCGTCACGGGCTCGCCCTGGAGCACCACCGCCCCCAACGAGGCCGCGAGCTCGCCCTGCGCGGTGAAGGCCCCCACCCAGTGGGCACGCCCCTCGTCCACGAGACGGCGCCGGGCGGCCACCTGCCCGGCCATGAACGTGGCGTACTCATCGGCCGGGTACTCACCCGTGGCGGCGTTCTCCGCGAGCTCCTGCGCCAGGCGCTGCTCCCAGGCGGCGTCGTCGAGCGGGCGCACCGTGAAGCCGGTGGGCACCGGGGTGGGGGAGGGGGTCGACGTGGCGGTGAGGGTCTCCACCACGTCGGGCTCCAGCCCCGTGCCGGCCCAGGCCGTCGGGTCGGGCTCGCGCGGCAGGCCGATGGCACGGTGCGTCGCCTGGGGGAACTCCGCCTCGAACACCGCCACCCAGCGGGCGGCGTCGTCCGGGTCCCCGGAGGTCACCTGGACGGCGTTGCCCCAGTGGTACTCCGGGTTGGCGGGGGTGCGCACCACGAGGTGGTCCCCGGCATCGGTCACGACCGAGCCGGACAGGGCGTCGACCTGCAGGTCGGTGCGGGTGGAGGGCGGCAGCTGGCGGAACACCGCGCCAGCGTAGCCAGCGGTTCCGCCGTGGCCGACGCGGTGCCACAGTGAGCGCATGAGCGGACTGCAGCCCTTCGCCCCCGACGGCCTCGAACGCGCACTGTGCGTGGTGGCCCACCCCGACGACATGGAGTACGGCGCCTCGGCGGCGGTCTCGCACTGGACCTCCCGGGGTGTCGACGTGTCCTACCTGCTGCTCACCCACGGGGAGGCGGGCATGCCGCAGGAGCCCAACACGGTGCGCCGCATCCGGTCGGAGGAGCAGCGCAGCGCCTGCCGCCAGGTGGGCGTGGGGGACCTGCGCATCCTCGACCACCCCGACGGCGTGCTCGAGCCCACCCTGGCGCTGCGGCGCGACATCACCCGGGTCATCCGCCAGGTGCGCCCGCAGCTGGTCATGACCACGACCTGGGCGGACGTGGCGCCGTGGGGCCTCAACCAGGCCGACCACCGCGTCGCCGGGCTGACCGCGGTCGATGCCGTGGCCGCGGCGGGCAACCGGTGGATCTTCCCCGAGCTCGTGGACGAGGAGGGCCTCGACCCGTGGAGCACCCGCTGGGTGGTGGTGACCGGCGCGGCCGAGCCGGACCACGTCATCGCGCTGGAGCCGCAGGACGCCGAGCGGGCCGTGGCCTCCCTGCAGCAGCACGCCGCCTACCTCGAGGCCCTGCCGGACCACCCGGACCCGGCCGAGTTCATCCCCGCGATGCTGCGTGGGGGTGGGGAGGGCACCGACCACGGGCTCGGCCTGCCGGTGCGCGTCTTCGACCTCGGGTGAGGGCCGGCGACGGTCAACTCCGGCCGTCGTCCACCGCTGCCGTCCCGGGCTCGCCCCCACGAACGGTCAAGAGTTCTTCGGCCACGGACCACGGCTCGGTCAACAGGGTTGTCCCACGTCACACCAGCGGGTGAGCGTGTGGGCACCGCGACGGGAGAGGCCGCCGCACGACACACGACCGGGGAACGCCACGCGGCGGCCCTGACCAAGGAGGCACCATGTTCCGCACCGTCCGAAGCAGCTCGCTGGGGGTCGCTGCCGCCATCGCCACCGCCGGCATGGTGCTGCCGACCGCGCACGCCCTGCCGCTGGCCGACGGCACCGCGGCCGCCCAGCCCTCCGTGGCCCAGCAGCTGGGCGCCGGCTCCGACGAGGTCCTGGTGAAGAAGGGCAGCGTCACCGACGCCAACGGCTTCGAGCACGTCCGCTACGACCGCACCTACAAGGGCCTGCGCGTCATCGGCGGCGACATGGTGGTGGCCGTGGACGGCCAGGGCCAGGTCAAGGACACCCACAAGGCCTCCGCCGAGGTCGCCGTGGCCAGCACCACCCCCAAGCTCTCCAAGGCCGCCGCCCTCTCCAAGGGCAAGGCCGCCTCCACCGCGGCCACCGAGAACGCCAGCAAGGGCGAGCTGGTGGTCTGGGCCCACGGCGACGAGCCGCGTCTGGCCTACGAGGTGACCACCACCGGCGTCCGCGCCGACCAGACCCCCTCGCGCGTGAAGTCCTACGTCGATGCCGAGACCGGCGAGGTGCTGGGCTCCTGGGACGAGATCAAGCACGTGGAGGGCACCGGCAAGGGCATCTACGTGGGTGACGTGAAGATGGAGACCGCGGGCTCCGACGGCGCCTTCACCATGGAGGACGAGAAGGGCCACCAGACCGTCGACATGGGCAACTCCGAGTCCGGTGGCGAGGTGCTCACCGACGAGGACAACGCCTGGGGCGACGGCACCATGAAGGACCCGGCCTCGGCCGCCGTGGACGCCCACTTCGGCGCCCAGTCCACCTACAACTACTTCGAGGCCGTGCACAAGCGTGCCGGCATCTGGGACGACGGCAAGGGCGCCACGAGCCGCGTGCACTACGGCGACAACTACGTCAACGCCTTCTGGGACGGCCAGCAGATGACCTATGGCGACGGCGAGGGCAACCAGAACCCGCTGGTGGCCCTGGACGTGGCGGCCCACGAGATGAGCCACGGCGTCACCGAGGCCACGGCCAACCTCGTCTACAGCGGCGAGTCCGGTGGGCTGAACGAGGCGACCTCGGACATCTTCGGCACCGCCGTGGAGTTCCACGCCCAGAACGCGCAGGACAAGGGCGACTACCTCATCGGCGAGCAGATCGACATCAACGGCGACGGCACCCCGCTGCGCTACATGGACGACCCGCAGAAGGACGGCTCCTCGCCCAGCTGCTACTCGGCCGAGGTCGACTCCATGGACCCCCACCAGGGCTCCGGTCCGCTGAACCACTGGTTCTTCCTGGCCTCCGAGGGCTCGGGCGCCAAGGAGATCGACGGCGTGAAGTACGACTCGCCGACCTGCGACGGCTCCACCGTCGAGGGCGCTGGCCGCGAGGCGATGGAGAAGATCTGGTACACCACGCTCTCCACCAAGCTGACCTCGTCCTCCGGCTACGCCGAGGCCCGTGAGGGCGTCATCGAGTCGGCCATCGAGCTGTTCGGCGCCGACTCGGCCGAGTGCAAGGCCGCCGAGGCCGCCATGACGGCCATCGACGTGCCGGCCGGCACCGCCAAGTGCTCCGGCTCCACCGCGCTGACCCGCGACTGACCGCCGGCCGCACGGCATCTTCTTCTGGGGA
>NZ_JBHLVH010000014.1:133319-158475 GCF_042433515.1 Kytococcus schroeteri
GTGCTCGGCGGGGCCGGTGTTGTCCGCCGCGGACACGTGGTGCAAGGCTCGAGAGTGGTGGGCGACGGACCGCCCGCCCCGTCCAGAAGGAGACGACCGTGAAGACCATGACCTGCGCCCAGCTGGGTGGCCCCTGCCAGACCGCGCACACCGGGGAGAGCGCCGACGAGATGGCCGCCCGCTGGGCCGACACCGGGGCGTTCAACCAGAAGGTGATGGACGCCGGCCAGTTCGTTTTCGCCGGCGCGTGAGCTCCCCGCACGACCTCGAGGCGATCCGGTCGTCCTACGACCGGGCCGCCGGCGCGTACGTGGACCTGCTGGAGTCCGTGGGCATGGGCGACGTACGCCGCCAGCCGTGGCTGCGCGGGTGCCTCGACGCCTTCGCCGCAGAGGTGCGCCGGTTGGGCCCGGTGCTGGACGCCGGCTGCGGCCCCGGCCAGGTGACCGCCTACCTGGACGGGCTGGGGTTGGAGGTGCGCGGCACGGACCTCTCCCCGGCGATGGTGGAGCACGCGCGGCGACGGCACCCGCACCTGTCCTTCGAGGTGGCGGGCCACACCGAGCTGGAGGTCGAGCCGTCGTCGCTGGGTGGGGTGCTGTTCTGGTGGTCGCTGTTCAACCTGCCCCGCGAGGAGGTGGGGGAGGTGGTGGCCGGTGCCGCCCGCGCCCTGGTGCCCGGCGGCCTGCTGCTCGTGGCCCTTCATGCGGGCGAGGGCGAGGTGGAGCGCACCGAGGCGTACGGCGTGCCCGTGCGGTGGACGACCCAACGCTGGCAGCCGGAGGCGTTCGCGCAGCTCGTGCAGGACGCGGGCCTCGAGGTCGTGGCCGACCTGCGCCTCCCAGCCGGGGACGACCACGGCGCCGCCCTCGTGCTCGCCGCCCGACGGCCGTGAGGATGCGTGCCCTCGGGCCGGCGGCCGCCCGCGCCCTGACGAGGTTCAACGACCGCCACCCTTGGAGCCACAACGCCCACTTCCACGGTTGGGTCCTGCGGCGCGTGCCCACCGGGAGCTCCACGGTCGCCGAGATCGGGTGCGGGCGAGGTGAGCTCGCCGTCGCCTTGTCCTGCCGGTCGGCGCAGGTCATCGCCAGTGACACCGATCCGGCGATGCGGGAGGCCACCCTGCAACGGGCGGCGGCACTGGGTGCCACGAACGTGCTCGTTGGAGCTGCCCAGCTCCCGGAACTCCCGAGCAGCTCCGTCGACGCCGTCGTCATGGTCGCTGTGCTCCACCACCTCCCCCTCCGAGAGACCCTCCAGCACGTGAGTCGCGTCCTGGCCCCCGGTGGGCGATTCCTGTGCGTGGGACTGGCCCGCAGGGAGTCCCACACGGACACTGCGTGGGAGATCGCGTGCGCCGTCAGCAACCCCGTCATCGGTGTGGTGAAGCACCCGCTTGCGAACCACGCGCCGGCGGGGCCGCCCCCGTTCCCGGTGCGGAATCCACGGCACTCGCTGCGCGAGGTGCGCGCGGTCGCCCGCGAGAACCTCCCCGGCGCCCGGGTGCGCCGGCGGGAGGCGTTCAGGTACACCCTCGAGTGGACGAGACCCGCCAGCGCCGACGACGAGGGAGGTGAGCGCGACCGTGCGGCATGCTCAGAGGCGTCGGTGCACGGCATCGACACGCTGAGGGCCGGGGACGACATGAAGGCCCGGTGGCGCAACCCGGTGAAGGGCATGGGCTGGTACCGCGCCGCGAAGAAGGCGTTCAAGGAGCTGCCCGAGGCCTGAGGGGAGTGCGGCGCACGTCACGTGACCACGCATTCCCGCGGGGCCTGATCAGGGGCAGGATGAGAGGCCCCGTCCCTCCACCACCAAGAGACCCAATGCACCGCCCCGTGCAGTTCGAGATCCACGTCACCGACGTCCCCGCAGCCCGTGCCTTCTACGGGGCCGCCCTGGGCTGGACCTTCGAGGACTGGAGCGAGTACGCGGGCATGGCCTGGCAGGGCTCCTTCCGCGACGTGGACGGCAACGTCTTCGGCACCCACCAGCCGGACCCCGAGGCCATCTGAGCTGCAGGACCTCTGACTCAGGGCGTGATGCCCAGCGGCGGGCGCCCGTCCTCGAGGTAGACCACACCCGGTCCGGCGAGCGCCCGCCGCACCCGGCGGCGCACGCGCTTGCGCAGCAGGGCCTCGGCCTCGACGAGTGGGGCGAAGCGGTGCTCGCTGATCTCGCTCTCCTGGAGGACGATCCCCGCGGCCTCGGCGGCGGTGACGGCACCGCAGTCGAAGAGAAAGCGGATCCCCAGCTGCTCGTCGGCCTTGGCGGCCCGCGTGTCCACGGCCACGAGGCGACCACTGGCCACACGCAGGCCGGTCTCCTCGAAGACCTCGCGCTGGCAGCACTCCCAGGGGGTCTCGCCGTCGGCCTCCATGACCCCGCCGGGGATGGTCCAGCCGGACTTGTAGGTGGGCTTGAGGATGAGCAGGCGCCCGGCCTCGTCGGTGATGAGGGCGCCGGCGGAGACGGGGACGGTGGGCAGGGTCCACGAGGTCATGGGGCAAGCGTGCCGCACACCGGGCGGGGCGCTGACATGGCGTCGGTCACGCGGGCGGTGAGGCGAGGGCCGGGGTGGGTGCCCCGTGTCGGTGCTCACGGCAGCGCCCGTCGTCCACAGGCCCGTTCGTGGGGGAGGAGGTTGTCGGTGGAATCTCGTACGGTTGTTCCATCATCGAGAAGGTGTTCGGTGGTCGCCGGGTCGTGGGGGCTCGGCGGGAGCAACCCGCAGGGGGAGTTGTGGAGCAGGAGAGAGCGGTGGGGCAGGTGGTCGACGGCCACGACTGGAGCCAGCCAGCGTTCGACGACCTGGCAGAGCAGGTCCGAGCGGCAGGGGAGCGATGGGGTGACGGTGACCCACCAGCGAGCGCCTTGGTGGACGCCGTCGCCGCCCTGGAACGCCTGGCCACCACCGTCGCGGCGGTGCAGCTGGACGTGGTGGCCGCACTCACCGCCCGGCAGCGGCGCGATGACGCGGCAGCCGGCATCGAGCAGGAGGTGACCGACCGGGCGGTCGCTTCGATGGTGGGGCTGGCCCGGCGCACCTCACCCCACCAGGGTGCCCGGGACCGGGAACTGGCGGCGGTGCTGCGCGCGGAGCTGCCGACGACCCGGCGGGCGATGCTGGAGGGCCACGGCAGCAGGCGACACGCCGAGGTCGTGGCGCGGGGCACGGTCTTCCTGTCGCGGGCGCAGCGTGCGGTCGTCGACGCCGAGTTCGGGCCCCACCTGGGGGACCTCTCAGTGGGTCGGTTGCGCCGCCGGGTGTCGGCCCGAGCCTACGCACTGGACCCCGAGGGGCACGTCGCCCACATCGCACGCCAGCGCGAGGAGCGGCACGTCTCGGTGCGGCCGACGCCGGACACCATGGCCGTGCTCTCGGCCCTGCTGCCGGCCACACAGGCGGTCGCCGTGTGGGGCGCCCTGGACCGGGCCGCCCGCTCACTGCGCGCCGCGGGGGACGAGCGGTCGCTGGCCCAGCTCCGGGCGGACGTGCTCACCGAGCGGGTGACCGGGCAGGCGCTCGCCGACGGACCTGTGGTCGAGCTGCAGGTGGTCGTCCCGGCAGGGGCCGTGTTCGGTGGCGAGGCGGTGCTGGGGGCGCTGACCGACTCCGACGCCCCGGCGACCCTGGTGGGCCACGGCCCCATTCCGGCGCCGATGGCACGGGATCTGGTGCGGCGCGCACAGCGGTGCACGCTCCGGCGGCTGCTCGTGGACCCGGAGTCCGGCACGCTGGTGGACCGTGATGCTCGGCGGCGAACCTTCTCGCGGGCCGACCGCGACCTGTTGGTGGCCCGCGACGAGACGTGCCGGACGCCGTGGTGCGACGCACCGGTGCGCGAGGCCGACCACGTGGAGCCGTGGGCGGCGGGCGGCCCGACCACTCCGGACAACGGACAGGGGTTGTGCCAGCACTGCAACCAGGTGAAGAACCACCCGGCGTGGGACACCGTCGCACAGCTGGACGCCCGCGGGCGGCAGACCTCGGTGGAGACGACCACGCCCTCCGGCCACCGGTACACCAGCCCGACGAGGAGGCTGGTCGGGGCCTGAGATGACCGCCCGGCGGTACCGTCGAGGAGTGGACGACGCGCGGCCCACCCTCGTGGTGGTCAACGGGGTGCCCGGCCCGGGCAAGACCACCGTGGCCGCCGAGCTGGCGTCGCTGCGCCCGCTGACCCTGCACGTGGACGTGGACGCGGTGAGGGCCCAGATCCACGGGTGGGAAGCCGACCGATGGCGGCCGCCCTCCTGGCCCGGCAACTCACGGCCGACATGGCCGCCTGCCACCTGCGCGCCGGCCACTCGGTGGTGGTCAGCCAGTTCACGGCGCGCCAGGACCTGGGCGAGCGCCTCGCCGCCGCCGGCAGCCAGACACCGCGCGGGTGCCAGGAGCTCGCCCCGACCGTGGACGCCCGACGGCCCTGGCCCGCCTCAGCGGACGTCGGCACCCCGAGCCCGCACATCCCCAGGACGCCGACGTGCCGGACGCACCGACCATGGCCCGGATGGTGGCGTCGGTGGACGGCCTCATCGCCGCCCGGCCCGCCGTGCACCGCATCGAGGCAGCGGGCCACGTGCCCAGCACCGTGGCGCGGTGCCGGGAGGTCCTCGGCTGGTAGGGGCGGCGCCACCACGGCCTAGGGTCGCTCCCATGGATAGCAGCGACCGGACCATCTGGACCGACGACGCCGCACTCGCCGCCGACCTGGTCCGCGAGGCCGGCCAGCTCGCCGCCCGGATGCGGGGCGACGGCATCGACGCGCGGCACAAGACCTCCTCCAGCGACGTGGTGACCGCGGCCGACCACGCCGCCGAGGAACTCGTCACGTCGCGCCTCGCCACCGCGCGGTCGGACGACGGCATCGTGGGGGAGGAAGGGGCCGCGCGCGCCGGGACCTCCGGGCGCACGTGGGTGATCGACCCCGTGGACGGCACGTTCAACTTCGTGCAGGGGCTCGACGCGTGGTGCTCGGCGCTCGCGCTGACCACCGATGCCGACGCCCGCCGCCCCGGGGACGGCTCGGTGGCCCTGGGCGCGGTACACCACCCCGCATCAGGCACCACGTGGGTGGGTGGACCCGGGGTGCCCACCACACGCGACGGGGTGGAGCTGCCCCGCATCGCCGACCGGCCTCTGGAGGACTGCGCTGTGGCCACCTACCTGCACACGCGCTGGTTCGGCGTGCCCGAGGTGGCCGAACCGTTCGCCGCCGCGGTACAGCCGGCCAAGGTGCTGCGCATGGTCGGTTCGGGCTCCTTGGACCTGGCCGCCGTGGCCGACGGGCGGATGGACCTGTGGCTGCACCACAGCGTGCCGGCCTGGGACTGGATGCCGGGGTGCGCCTTGGTGGAGGGGGCCGGCGGCGTGGCCCGGCAGGTGGAGGTGCGTGGGTACACGTGGTCGGTGGCCGGTCCGCCGTCGGCCGCGGCGCAGGTGGTGGACCTGCTCGCGCAGGCAGGATGAGCCCATGCACGCACAACCCTTCCTGACCTTCCAGCCCAGCCGCGGCCAGCGCGCCGCCGAGGCGATGGCGCTGTACTGCGACGTCTTCGGGGAGGCCGAGGTGCTCTCCGAGCAGCTCTGGGGCGCCGACGGGCCGGGCGGCGCCGAGGCCGAGGGCACGGTGATGACCGCCGAGTTCCGCATCGGCGACCTGCGGGTGCGCTGCAGCGACAGCCCGGTGCAGCACGCGTGGGACTTCTCGCCGGCGCAGTCGCTCTGGGTGGAGTTCTCCGATGCGGCCGAGCACCAGCGGGTCTTCGACGCGCTCGCGGACGGGGGTCAGGTGTTCATGCCGGTGGGGGACTACGGCTTCGGGCAGTTCGGCTGGGCGGCCGACCGGTTCGGCGTGAACTGGCAGCTCGTCGTGGCGGGGGAGTGAGGGAGGACTGAGCGCCCGGGGCCGCGCTCGCCGCGGGGAACAGATGACGCGTCCCGGACTGTTGCGCAAGCATGACCACCGAGCCCCAGCCCACGCCGCCCGACGCCGGCCTGCCGACCCGCCCCGCCGTCACCACGACGCAGACCGCCCGGCCCGCCGAGCAGGGGAGCGAGGGGACGGTGGCGCCCTCCTTCATCGTGCTGGGTGACGACGCTGCCAGCACGTGCGACGCTGACGGCGTGTGCCGATGACCACCCCGTCCGAGCCCCACGCCGACCGCGTGGTGGTGGACGTGTGGAGCGACGTCATGTGCCCGTGGTGCTACGTCGGCGCAACGGTGCTGGACCGCGCCATCGAAGACTTCGACCACCCCGTGGAGGTGCGTCACCACTCCTTCCTGCTGGTGCCGGACCTGCCCGACGGGCGAACGATGCCGGTCACCGAGGTGCTCACCGAGTACGAGGGCTTCTCCCTGGAGCAGGCGGCCGCGATGAACCGTCAGATCGACGCACGCGCCGCCGGGCTGGGTCTGGACCGGGATGCGGCGCTGGCCGCCCTGCGCTCGGACGCGCACGTCGAGGACGTGGACGCCGACGTGGAGATGGCGCGGCAGATCGGCATCACGGGCGTGCCCTTCTTCGTGCTGAACGGGAAGTACGCCGTGCAGGGCGCACAACCGGTGGAGGCCTTCCGCCACGCCCTGGCGACGGCGTGGGCCGATCACGAGGGCGCCGCCGGGGGCTGAGGCCCCGTCAGGCCACGAAGACGCAGAAGGGGTGGCAGGCCGGGTCGGCGAGCACATAGAGCGGCTCCTGCTCGTCGTCCGCACGGTCCAGCAGGAGCCGGGCGCCCAGGGCCTCGGCACGTGCCCGTACCGCCTCGAGGCTCTCGAGGTCGGGGACCGTCGTGTCCAGGTGCAGCTGCATCGGCACGGCGGGGGAGGGCCAGGTGGCGGGCGTGGGGTGCTCCACCTGCTGGAAGGCCAGCGCGCGGCCACCGTCGCCGTGCACGAGGACGAGCCAGTCGGCCTCGTCAGGGGAGGGGTCGGCAGGTGGCTCGTCGCCGGCGCGATAGCGGAGCCCGAGGAGCTGTCGGTAGAACTCGGCCAGGCCACGCACGTCCGTGGCGTCGAGCACGGTCTGCAGGAGCCGCGGATGCGTCGTCATGACGCGACGCTGACGCCGGCGGGGCGGTAGCGACGGCGGGGCGGTCGGCCCTGAATGGCCCCGTGCCGGGACGTTATGTCAGAAAGTCGACCGGAGACGCCGCCTGGGGCGGGGAGGGTCACAGCGGCGTGCCCTGGTGGTAGGTCGTGCGCCAGGCGCCGTCGATGCGCTGCCACAGCGACGTCCGCCGCACCCGCCGGCCGCCACGGCTCGAGACCCAGAACACCTGCACCACGGCATCACCCAGAACGCGCGCCTCGAGCTCGTGCACGTCGATACGGCCTGCGCCATCGCTCCCAGATTCGCCCTGGAGCAGCTCGAGGATGGCGGCGCGGCCCCACCGACGCCCGGAGGCGCCGATCTCCACGAACCCCGGCGCGAGCAGCCTGGTGAAGCGGAATGCGTCGGCACGCACGACCAGAGCCCGCAATGAACATTCCAGGTGGAGCACGTGGGTGACGTGGCGTCGGCGACAGTGGAGGATGGCTGCCCGTGACACGGCAAGGTCGCGTCGACCGCGAGTGCACGCCGGGCCTACCAGCGCACACCGGGCGACCTCGCAGCCCCTTCTGGCGCGATCCCACCCACACACCGGGCGCCGATAATCGACATTATGTCATTCCATCCACCGAGCCCCCTCCCTCGACGACCCACGGCCCCGGCCCACCAGCCAGGCCCCATACTCGGGGCGTGACCCTTCGAGACGCCGCCGCCTCCCGGGCCCTGCGGCAGGAGACCGAGGCCGACCAGGAGGACCGCAACCTCGCGGAGATCCTGCAGGAGCTCCGGGTGCTCCAGACCGGCACCCAGGTGCTGGCCGGCTTCCTGCTGACCCTGCCGTTCCAGTCACGCTTCACCGATCTCTCCGGCCCGCAGACGCTGCTGTTCGTGCTGGCCATGAGCCTGGCGGTGCTCACCGTGCTGCTGCTGGTGACGCCCGTGGCCGTGCACCGAGCCCTGTTCCAGCGGCAGCTCAAGGCCCGCATCGTGCAGGTCTCCCACACCATGGTGCGGGTGGGTCTGGTAACGCTGGGGCTCTCGGTGGTCTCGATGTTCGCCCTCATCCTGGCCCTCGTGGTCGGCACCACCGCGGCCGTGCTGGGCGCTGGGCTCGTGGGCACGCTCGCCGGCCTGCTGTGGATGGCCTGGCCGGTGCTCCTGCGCCGGCCCGCACCACACCTGGCCGCGCACCACGACCACCCCGACGACCCCGGGAGCACCCCGTGAGCACGCCCCACTCCCCCTCTCTCTGCTCACCCACCGGCCTCGATGCCGTGGCGCGCCTCCTGCTGGCCGACGGCACCGCCCTCGCCCCGGACGCTGCACGCGTTGCCGTGGTGGACGCCGATGCCGGCCTCGACGTCGCCGCCCGCGAGGCCTGGCCCGCGGTGCACGCCTACCGCGACCGCCTCGACGCCGGACCCTCCACCGACACCCTCGCCGAGGCCGTGGAGGGCGCCGAGCTCGTCCTGCTGGACCTGCCCACCTCGCTGGACGCCCTGGAGGACACCGCCCGCACCGTGTCCACCCACGCCGCCCCAGGCGTGGTGCTCGTGGCCGCCGGGCGCTCCAAGCACATGACCCCGCGGCAGAACGACGTGCTCGGGCGCGCCTTCGAGCAGGTGCAGGCCCAGCGGGGCGTCGGCAAGTGCCGGGCCCTGCACGCCCGGGGCGCACGCCCGGCCGAGGACCCGACCCCGCGCACCGCCGAGGAACAGACCACCGGCCTGCAGCTCGTGGCCCACGGCGGGGTGTTCAACGGCCCCCGCCTCGACCGCGGTACCCGCCTGCTGCTCACCACCCAAGGCCACTGGCCCGAGCCCGACCGAGCACGCGACGCCCTCGACCTGGGGTGCGGCAACGGCGTGCTCACCGCGGTGCTCGCCCGACGCGGGCACACCGCCACCGGCCTCGACGTGTCGCGGGCGGCCGTGGCCTCGGCCCGGGCCACGCTGGCCGCCAACGACCTCGACGGCACGGTGCACCTGGCCGACGGGCTGACCGGCACTCCCTCGGCGAGCGCCGACCTGGTGGTCACCAACCCGCCGTTCCACGTGGGTGCGGCCAAGGACTCCGCCCCCACGCTGGCGATGCTGCGCGACGCCGCCCGGGTGCTGCGGCCAGGCGGCGAGCTGTGGTGCGTGTACAACTCGCACCTGCCCTACCGGCAGGTGGCCCGCGAGGTGTTCACGCAGGTGCTCGAGGTGGCCCGCGACCGCGAATTCACCGTGCTGCGCGCGGTGCGCTGACGGGGCTCGGGCCGCCTCACCCGCGTCAGGCCACCCCGGCCCGGTACAGGGCGGCGTCGTCGAGGCCGGCCACGCCCTCGCACCAGGCGGCGTGGGCGGCATCGAGCTGGGCCAGTGCACCAGCGGCCGTACCGGCGTACTCCCAGGTGTCGTAGGCACAGGCCGGGCCGCCGAAGTGCGAGGCCGGCCGCATGCCGAACACGCCGACCACCACGTGCGCCAACCGCCAGGCGATGGTGGTCACCGGCGCCGGGTCGGGCTCGGGGAACGCGAAGTCCACGAGCCACTCCCCTGCGCCGGCGCGCATCGTGGCCGAGGCGGGGGCGGCCTGGCCGCGGCGCCGCACCGACCAGGCGCCGGCCGCGGGCTCCCACAGGTACTCGGCGTCGGTGAGGCCCTCCAGGCGCGGGCGGGCCTGGGTGCGCCAGTGCCAGTCGAGCTGCTCGGCAAGGAAGGGGGCCAGGGGCCGGGGCGTGGTCATGGGGGCCAGTCAACCGCGGACGACAGCGCGGCGACAGTCCCGCCCGCGATGCTGGGGCGTCCCCTCCGCGACCGTCCCCGTCGCCCCCCCTCCCCTCGCCGAAGGTTCCTCCGATGCCGTCCCCTCACCCCGCGCTGACGCGTGCCCACCGCGTCCTGCTCGCCGTGGCCGCACTGGCGACCGTGTCCCCCTCGATGCCGCTGGGAGCCCCGGCCCAGGCATCGGTCCCCGTGGAGCGCTCCGTCACCGCTCCCGCCGTCGAGGCCGCACCCACCGCCTCCACCGCGGCCACCACCGTCACCCGCCACGTGCGTGCCGGGTCCGGCATGTTCGTGCGCGTGTACCGCAACACCTCGGGCGCCTCCGCCGGCCACTACGTACCTCGGGGCGGCATGGTGAAGGGCACCGTGCAGGGCCGCTGGTTCCGCATGGCCCCCGGCCGCTACGTGCGCACGGCCGACCTCACGACCCGCCACACCCCGTACTCCTCGCGCAACGGCCGCCACGCCCCGGGGCACCTGTGCCACGTGCGGGGCTCGGCGAGCGCCGCCCACCTGCTCACGGCCTGCCGCTCGGTGCGGCCGCTGGAGCGCCTCAACCGCGCCTACCGCGCACGGTTCGGGGAGGACCTGCGCTGGGACGAGTGCTACCGCACGTACGACACACAGGTGGCCTACCGCCGTGCCTTCGGCCGCATGGCCGCCACCCCCGGCACGTCCAACCACGGCACGCTGACCCGGGCCACCTGCGACCTGCCGGAGAGCCGCCGGAAGTACGGGTTCGGCACCACGCGCCACCGCTGGCTGGTGAGGCACGGGGCCCGGTACGGCTGGGTGCAGCCCGCGTGGGCGCGCCGCGACGGCCGCAAGCCCGAGTACTGGCACTTCGAGTACGTGCGCTGAGGCGTACCCTGCCGCGGGTGCGTACCTCCTGGGTCGATGGTGGGACCCACCTCGTGCGGTCGGTCTCGTGGACCGACCGCGACCGGCCCGCGCTGGTGACCAGCGACCTCACCGAGGCCGTGCACCGCATCGCGCTGCCGGGCGCCTCGCTGGCGTTCACCGTGGAGCCCGGCCGCCACTGCACGGGGCGGTCGGTGCTCACGCCGCAGGGCACGGTGCGCACCGAGGCGTGCGCGCGGCGGCGCGTGGTGGAGTCCGGTCGGCAGTGCTCCGAGTGCGCGATGGCCGACGAGTTCCGCCCCATCCACCAGGTGCACCGTGGCGGGCCGGCCGGCGAGGCGCTGCGGCGCTACCTGGACCGCCCGCACTGGCTGTACGTGGCCACCTTCGCCGACGGCGCGCCCAAGGTGGGTACCGCATCGGACCACCACAAGGTGGCGCGCCTGGACGAGCAGGGGGCGGTGCGGGCCACCTACCTGGCCCGCTGCGCCGACGGGCTGGAGGTGCGGCGCCACGAGGACGCGGTGACCGCCGGGCTGGGCGTGCCGCAGACCCGCACCGCGCGCCGCAAGGCCGCGGCGCTGGCCAGCCCCCTGCCCGCCGCGCGGCTCGATGCCGTGCACGCCGAGCTGGTGGACCGGGCCTGCCACCTGCTCGCCTCCCGCGGCCTCGACCCCGCCCCCGAGCCGTGGGTGCCGCCCGCGCTGCACGGCCCGGTGCTCGGCGAGGACCGGGCCGGGGCGCCGTTCGCCGGCCACACCCCGCTGCCCCAGGACCTCACCACCGGCGACCACCGCCTGACCGTCGAGACCCTGGTGGGTGCCACGGCCCTGGTGCGGGTCAACGACGAGACAGGCGGCTACCTCGCGGACCTCACCCGGCTGGTGGGCCGCAAGCTCGTGCCGGGCCCGGTGGACTCCCCCGCCGTGGCCCACCAGGACAGCCTGTTCTGACCGCCGGGCGCTGCGGCACCGGGCACCCCACGGCCGTGCGATGCTGCCGCGGTGACCACCTCCCCCTCCGATGTCGCCGCGGCCACGGCCGACCCCACCCGTGAACGGACCCGCGCCCACCAGCGCGCCTGGGGCTGGTACGACTGGGCCAACTCGGCCTACGTCACCACCACCGGCACGGTCCTCATCGGGCCCTATCTCACGCAGCTGGCCAGCGCCGACGCGTGCCCGGACCTGCCCACCGGCCAGGCCTGCACCGGGAGGCTCGACGTGCTCGGCGTCCCCGTCGCGGCCGGTTCCCTCGCGGCGTACACGGTCACCCTGGCCACCCTCCTCTCGGTGGTGGTGGTCATGGCCGTCGGCGCCGTGGCCGACCGCCACCCCCGTCCGGCACGCCTGCTGGGGCTGCTCGCGGGCATCGGGTCGCTGGCCGCCATGGCCATGGTGTTCCTCTCCGGCACGTCCTGGCAGCTGGGCGTGCTCCTGGTGCTCGTGGGCAACATCGCCCTGGGCGCCTCCACGGTGGTCTACGACGCGCTGCTGGTGCGCATCGCCTCCCCGGACGAGCGAGACCGGGTCTCCTCGCGCGCCTGGGCCCTGGGCTACGCCGGCGGCGGGCTGCTGCTCCTGGCCAACCTCGTGGTCATCCAGGCCCACGACGCCCTGGGCCTCTCGATGGAGTGGGCGGTGCGGCTGTCGCTGTTCTCCGCGGGCCTGTGGTGGGGGGTGTTCACCCTCGTGCCCGTCATCGGCCTGCGGCGCCTGCGCGGCACCACGGCCGTTCCGGTGGCCCGGGGCGCCGGCCCCGTGACCGGGTCGCTGCGGCAGCTGCGCTCCACCCTCGGCGAGCTGCGCCGCTACCCCCAGACGCTCACCTTCCTGGCGGCCTACCTGCTGTTCAACGACGGCATCCAGACCGTCATCTCCTCGGCCAGCCTGTACGGGTCGGTGGCGCTCGGCTTCGACACTGGCCAGCTCATGACCACCATCCTGCTCGTGCAGTTCGTGGCCGTGGGCGGCGCGCTGCTGTTCGGGGCGATGGCGGCCCGCCTCGGTGCCCACCGGGTGGTGCTGGCGGGCATCGCCCTGTGGGTGGTGGTCGTGGCCTGCGCGTACTTCGTGCCCCGCGGGGCCTTCCTCACCTGGCTGGGGTGCGCCGTCCTCATCGGGCTGGTGCTGGGCGGCACCCAGGCGCTGGCGCGCTCGCTCTACAGCCACCTGGTGCCGGCGGGCCGGGAGTCGGAGTTCTTCGCCTTCTACCAGGCGGGCGAGCGGGGCACGTCGTGGTTCGGCACGCTCACCTTCGGGCTGGTCTTCCAGCTCACCGGCTCCTACCGGCCGGCCATCCTGGCGCTGCTGGTGTTCTTCGTGCTCGGTGGCCTGCTGCTGGCGCGGGTGGACCTGCGCCGCGGCATCGCCGACGCCGGCAACCCGCAGCCGGCCGTCCTCTGAGGCGGGTCCAAACGACCCCTCTTGCCGCCCCCCCCAGAGCCGAATTTGCGCTACCCCCCCCCCACTTCGTGAAAACCTCCCGGCCGGCGGCAAGGCGAGGGCTCGAGTTCGATGCCCCCATGCCGCCACCTGCAGATCAAGACACACACGGAGAAGGGGAAAGACATGTCTGCTCATGCTTCCGTCAATCGCCGCCTCCTGCTGACGGGTGCCGCTGCGCTCCTCGCTGGTTCGACGATCGCCGCAACCTCCACCACCTTCGCTCGAGCTACGGACACCGACCTGCCAGCCGGCTGGCGCCGCGGACGGATCGTGGCCCGGGAAGACGGGGCTCCCATCTACGAAATCTTGGACGCCGCCGGACATGAGGCCGGTTACGCCTTGTCCCAGGAGGACATGGAGGAGGCACGCAGGGCTGCCAAGGACGTGGAGACTGAGCGCCGAGACCTACAGGCTGTGGGGGCGGACTTCTGGAAGATCACCAAGTGCACCGCCGCCATCGCATGGTTCACTGCGCAGACCGTCTTCCCGTCCGTCAAGGTCGCTCGTATCGCCTACAACCTCTCTCGACTCGTGAAGAAGTACGGTGCCCGGAAGGTGGCCTCCTCATTCCTCCGCTGGCGTTCGTCGAAGGGGCGCGACATGGAGGACGACATCAAGGACGTGGCTCTGGCGCTGACGGGTGTCGGGGCACTCTCCGTGTGTTTTGATTGATTCAGCCTCAATTCAGGAAGGAAATGTCCGTTGCCAGACCGTGGCTCCTCGACCTATGACGACATCCGTTACTACCTCTCGAGTCTCGCCCTGCTCCTCCTGGGCGTGAGCCTCATCGGGACGGACGTCACCGTCGGCGGTTTCGGCCTCCGACAGTCCGTCTTCCTCGGCGCCACCCTCGCCGTCGCCGGGGCTCTCCTCGTCCTGGCGCGCCTCCTGCGCCGGTAGGCGCCTCGAACGTCCGCGCACACCCCGGCCCACACACTTGTGGCGTGGGCAGACCACGAGGGAGGTCCGTGAGGCCCGGCGTCCGCTCCGGTGACGCCGGGCCTTCGTGGAGGGCTCGGACACCGTGGTGCCGCCCTGTGCCTGGCCGGGGTCGCCGTCATCATGTACGCGCCGCGCGGGGCGTGACCACCCCCCTCACTACGCTGTGCGCACGACCACGCCCCGAGGAGGCCCGATGTCCCAGCACGCCCTGCACCCGCGCCTGGCCGAGGTCCGCGAGACCATCCTGCGTCGCAACCCCGGGGAGGTCGAGTTCCACCAGGCCGCCGACGAGGTGCTGGCCACCCTGGGCCTGGTGCTCGAGCGGCGCCCCGAGCTCGCCGAGGCGAGCATCATCGAGCGCCTCTGCGAGCCCGAGCGCCAGCTGGTCTTCCGCGTGCCGTGGGTGGACGACTCCGGCGTGGTGCAGGTCAACCGCGGGTTCCGGGTGGAGTTCAACTCCGCCCTGGGCCCGTACAAGGGCGGTCTGCGCTTCCACCCCTCGGTGCTGCTGGGGACGGTGAAGTTCCTGGGCTTCGAGCAGGTGTTCAAGAACGCGCTCACCGGCATGCCCATCGGGGCCGGCAAGGGCGGCTCGGACTTCGACCCCAAGGGCCGCTCGGACGGCGAGGTGATGCGCTTCTGTCAGTCGTTCATGACCGAGCTGCACCGCCACCTGGGCGAGTACACCGACGTGCCCGCCGGCGACATCGGCGTGGGGGCTCGCGAGATCGGCTTCCTGTTCGGCCAGTACAAGCGCATCACCAACCGGTTCGAGGCCGGCGCGCTCACCGGCAAGGGGCTGGAGTGGGGCGGCGCCCGCGCCCGCACCGAGGCCACCGGCTACGGCACCGTCTACTTCGCCGAGCAGCTGCTGGCCGGTTCGGGCCGCGACCTGGAGGGCCTGCGCGTGGTGGTCTCCGGGTCGGGCAACGTGGCGCTCTACGCCGCGCAGAAGGTGGTGGAGCTGGGCGGAACCGTGGTGGCCATGAGCGACTCCGGCGGGTACGTCGCCGACGACGCGGGCCTGGACGTGCCCCACCTCATCGAGCTCAAGGAGCACCGGCGCGAGCGGATGGCCACCTACGCGCAGGAGAAGGGCGGCCAGCACGTGGCCGACGGATCCATCTGGGACGTGCCCTGCGACCTGGCCCTGCCGTGCGCCACCCAGAACGAGCTCGACGCCGACGGCGCCACCGCCCTGGTGCGCAACGGGTGCCTGGCCGTGGTGGAGGGCGCCAACATGCCCACCACCCCCGATGCGGTGGAGGTGCTTGCCACCGGCGGCGTCACCTTCGCGCCGGGCAAGGCCTCCAACGCCGGCGGCGTGGCCGTGAGCGCCCTGGAGATGCAGCAGAACGCCACCCGGGACTCGTGGTCGTTCACCCACACCGACGAGCGCCTGCGCCAGATCATGGCCTCCATCCACGCCACCTGCGTGGAGACCGCCGAGGAGTACGGCGTGCCGGGCGACCTGGTGGCCGGGGCCAACATCGGCGGGTTCGTGCGCGTGGCCGAGGCCATGCGGGCCCAGGGCGTCATCTGACGGGCGTACCCTCTACGACAGGGCGTCGTTTCACCGCGTCGCCCACGGTCGTCGGCCGGGCCGATGCCGCATCGTCGTCCACGAGGAGCGCCCACGGGCGCGGCGAGGGGTCAGCATGTGCACCTACTGCGGGTGTGAGTCCATCCACGTCATCGGCCGGTTCATGGCCGAGCACGGCCGGCTGACCGACCTCACCGGCCCGCTGCACCGCGCGGCCGACGCCGGCGACCTGCCCGCCGCGCAGGAGGCCGCCGAGCGCATCGCGGAGCTGCTCGAGCCCCACACCCACGCCGAGGAGCTGGGCCTGTTCACGATGCTGCGGCGCGAGGAGCACATCGCCGACCACGTGGACGACCTGTGCGCCGAGCACGACGCGCTGGACGCCCAGCTGGCGCGCATCCGCACGGGGGACCTGGCGGGTGTCGACGCCTTCGTCCGCCAGCTGCGCAACCACATGGACCGCGAGAACAACGGGCTCTTCCCCGCCGCCGCGATCGCCCTGGGCGGCCCGGAGTGGGACGAGGTCGACGAGCTCACCCCGCCGGCCCCGACCGCCCTCGGCTGATGGCGTCGAGCACCGGGCCCGGACGCCCCGCCGACCGACGCGTCGACGCCGCCGCCCCCGGCGCCGCGCCCGCCCCGGCCCGGGGCCGGCGCCGCGGCGGCCGCTGGCTCCTGCGCGACCGGCCCGGCGTGGTGTGGCTGGCGCTCGCGGTGCTGCTCTCGCTGGTGCACCCCTTCGTGCCGGCCTCGCGCTGGCTCATGGTGCACCTGGTGCTGCTGGGCGCCCTGTCGCACTCGATCATGGTGTGGAGCACCCACTTCGCCAACGCCCTGCTGAGGTCCGCCCCGGACGTGGACGACCGCGCCACGCAGTCTCGCCGCCTGTGGATGCTGCTGGCCGGCACCTGCCTGGTCCTGGTGGGCGTGCCCACCGGGTGGTGGCTGCTCACGGTGGCCGGCGCCGTGCTGGTGGGCACCGCCGTGCTGGAGCACGCCCGCCAGCTGGTGCGCCGCCTGCGGGCTGCCCTGCCCGGCCGCTTCGCCGTCACCGTGCGCTACTACGTGGCCGCGGCGCTGTGCCTGCCGGTGGGCGCGGCCCTGGGGGCCACGCTGGCCCGCGGGGTGGGCGCCGAGTGGCACGGCCGCCTGCTCCTGGCCCACACGATGGTGAACCTCCTGGGTTGGGTGGGTCTCACCGTGACCGGCACCCTGCTGACGCTCTGGCCGACCATGCTGCGCACCCGCATCGGGACGCGGGCCGAGGCGCACACCCGGCACGCCCTGCCGGTGCTGGTCGGTGGGCTCGTGGTGGTGCTGACCGGCGCGCTCGGCGGGTGGCAGCCCGTCGCCGCCGCCGGGGTGGCGCTCTACGCCGCGGGCCTCCTCTGGTGGGCCGCGGGGGTGCTCTCGCCGGTGCGCCGGGGGCTTCCGCGCGAGTTCGCCGCCGCGTCCGTGGGTGCAGCCCTGCTGTGGTGGGCCGCCGGCATCGCGATGGTGCTGACCGCCCTGCTGACCGCGCAGGACTGGACGCGGGTGGGCACCACCTTCGACCGCACCACCGCCGTGGTCGTGGTGGGTTTCGCCGCCCAGCTGCTCACCGGCGCCCTGAGCCACCTCATGCCGGTGGTCATCGGGGGCGGCAAGCCGGTGGTGCGTGCCGCCGCGGCGTGGTTCGACCGGTGGGGTGCCGCCCGACTGGTGACCACCAACGCCGGCCTGCTCGTGTGCCTGCTGCCGGTGCCCAGCCTCGTGCGGGTGGCCGCCTCCGTGCTGGTGCTGGTGTCGCTGGCATCGTTCGTCCCGCTGATGGTCCGCGCCGTCGCCGCCGCCGGGCGGGCGCGTCGGGAGCAGCTGGCGGCCCGGCAGGCAGGCGCGGTGCGGGCCGTCGACGAGACCGGCTCCCCCGACGCAGGGGAACGCACGGCACCCGCCGGTCCGGACCGCATGCCGTCCATCTGGTCGGCCGGGCAGGTCGCCGCGGCCCTCTCCGCCCTGGCCCTGGTGACCGCGCTGGGGGCCTCCCTCGGCCCGGCCACCGCCCCCTCCCCCTCCGGTCAGGCAGCGGTGGCCCCCACCGGGCACACCACCCGGGTGGAGGTGCGCGCCGCCGACATGCGCTTCGACCCCGGAACCGTCACCGTGCCCGCCGGCGACCGCGTCGTCCTCGACGTGGTGAACGCCGACACCCAGGTGCACGACCTCGCCATCGCCGGGCAGCAGACCCCGCGCCTGGGCCCCGGGGAGCGCGCCACGCTGGACCTCGGCGTCGTCGGCGCCGACACCCAGGGGTGGTGCACCATCGTGGGCCACCGGCAGGCCGGCATGGTGCTCGACCTCGTCGTCGAGGGCGGCGCTGGCGAGGCCGCGGACACGGCCGACGGGCAGGCCGGGCACGACCCCGGGGAGCACGCCGGCCACGGAACGGACTCCCCGGCCTCCACCACTCCCCTGCGCGCCGACCCGGACGCCACCGTGGAGCACCCGGTGGACCCGCGCCTGCCCGCCCGGGGACGCGGCACCGAGCACCACGTGACCCTGCGCGCCAGCGAGCTGGAGCTCGAGGTGGCCCCCGGCGTCACGCAGCACCGGTGGACCTTCAACGACCGCGCCCCCGGACCCACCCTCCACGGCCGGGTCGGGGACACCTTCGTGGTCACGCTCGTCAACGACGGCTCGATGGGGCACTCCATCGACTTCCACGCCGGCGCTCTGGCCCCGGACCGCCCGATGCGCACCATCCAACCCGGCGAGCGCCTCACCTACCGCTTCACCGCCGAGCGCTCGGGCATCTGGATGTACCACTGCTCCACGGCGCCGATGAGCTCGCACATCGCCGCCGGCATGCACGGGGCGGTGGTCGTCGAGCCGCGCGAGGGCCTGCCGGAGGTGGACCGCGAGTACGTGCTCGTGCAGTCCGAGGCCTACCCCGCCTCGGACGGCGGGCCGGTGGACCCCGAGGCGATCGCCGCCGGGGAGGCGCCGTTCGTCACCTTCAACGGCATCGCCGACCAGTACCTGCAGCACCCGCTGACCGCCCGGGTCGGTGAGCGCGTGCGCCTGTGGGTGCTCGATGCGGGGCCCAACCGAGCGAGCTCCTTCCACGTGGTGGGCGGGCAGTTCGACACCGTCTGGTCCGAGGGCGCCTACCGGGTGGGCCCACGGGCCCGCGGGACCGGCGCCCAGGTGATGGCCCTGCAGCCGGCCGAGGGCGGCTTCGTGGAGCTCACCTTCCCCGAGGCGGGCCACTACCCGCTGGTCAGCCACGTCATGTCCGATGCCGAGCGCGGTGCCCGCGGCGTGGTGGAGGTCACCGGGGCCGCCCGTTGAGCCCGCTCGGCGTAGCCCGTCGCCCCGCCCCGGCACCGTAGGCTCGGGTCCCATGTGTGGACGCTACGCAGCCAGCGCCTCCCCGGACGCCCTGGTGGAGGAGTTCGAGGTCGAGCGCGACGCGACCGACGAGCCCGGCGCGCCGGTGATGAAGCGTCCCCAGGAGCCGGCCCCCGGCACCCCGGACTTCAACGTGGCGCCCACCAAGCAGGTGCCGGTGGTCCTCACCCGCACGCCCCGAGGCGAGGAGGACGCCCCCGCCGAGCGCCAGCTGCGCCTGCTCTCCTGGGGTCTCGTGCCGCCGTGGGCCAAGGACCTGACCATGGGCAACCGCATGATCAACGCCCGCAGCGAGACGCTGTTCGAGAAGCGCACCTTCGCGGGCCCGGCGCGCACGCGGCGCTGCCTGGTGCCTGCGGACGGCTGGTACGAGTGGCAGGCCTCCCCCGTGGCCCGCACGACCGCGGGCAAGCCCCGCAAGCAACCGTTCTTCATGTCCCGCGTGGACGAGGCGCCGCTGGCCTTCGCCGGGCTGTACGAGTTCCACCGGCTGGGCACCGGGGGCCAGGCTCACGACTGGGTGGTGAGCTTCACCATCCTCACCCGTGACGCCGAGCCGGGGCTGGACCGCATCCACGACCGGCAGCCGGTGGTGGTGGAGCCCGAGGACTGGGCCGCCTGGCTCGACCCGGCCGCCACCGAGGACGACCACGTCCTGGAGCTGCTCTCCCACCAGCCGGAGGGCCGTTTCCAGGCATGGCCGGTGGGCAGCGGCGTGAGCCGGGTGGCCACCAACGGCCCCGAGCTCGTGCGCCCGGTGCCCACCGAGCAGCTCGTGGGCGTGGTGGACCCCGTCACCGGCGAGGTGGTCGGTGGCTGAGCCCGTGACCCCCGAGCACCCCACCGCCCACGAGCCGCGCCCGACGGGCGTGGCGGCCTTCCTGCGCCTGCGCGACGGCCTCTGGCGGCTCATCCCCTCGGGCCTGCGCCGCCACGTGCCGCCCACGGCGGTCGGGTTCGCGATGCTGAACCTCTGCACCTTCGCTCTGGACCTCGCGCTGCTGTGGCTGCTGCACAAGCCGGTGGGCCTGCCCTACCCGGTGGCCACCACCATCGCGTACGTGACCGCCCTGGCCACGGCCTTCGTGGTGAACCGGCACTTCAACTTCGAGAGCGAGGGGCACGCCGGCCGCCAGTCGCTGCGCTACGTGCTCGTGGTGTCGGTCAACTACCTGGCCTTCATCCTCGGCGTGAACACGGGGCTGACCACGCTGGGTGTGCCGTTCGCCGTCGCCCGGATGGCCGCCGGCCTGTGCGAGGCGGTCTACATGTACCTGGCCATGCGGTTCGTGGTCTTCCGCCACGGCAACCCGGCCGACGAGTCGTCGGACGGGGCCCGGTGGCCCGCGGACCGCCGCGGCGCCTGACCGGTCCGCAGGTACCCTCGACCCCCGGACAGGTCCGCCGGTCCCCGCCCGCGCCGTGAGCCGTGGGCCGCCCCTCGACCCCGCACGGAGGACGCATGCACCCCCTCGCCCGCCCCGCCGTCGCCGGCATCGTGCTGGCCCTGCTGCAGGGCCCGTCCGCGGGGGCCGCCTCCTCCCCGGCCGCCGAGCGCGAGCCCGAGCCCCTGCAGACCAAGGGCACGGCGGTCCAGGGCGGTGGGGACCTGTTCACGGCCCCGCTGCTGAGCGCCGGCACCTTCACCGACTCCGCCCCGGCCGACGGCGACACGTCCTTCTACCGGGTCCGTCGCAGCACCCAGGACGGCATCCTGCGCGTGGGCACCACCACCTACGAGGCCGAGGGCCTGGAGGTCCGCGTGCTGGACGCCCTCGGCCAGGAGTGCGGGACGGACACCGGCTGGACGCTCGGTCTCGTGGTGGGCAACGCCGGCGACGACGAGGACCCGGTCTGCGAGAACTCCGACCAGGTGGTCGTGGCGGTCACCAACACCACCAAGGAGCCCCAGGAGCGGCCGTTCGAGCTGCACGTGGCCGAGGAGCCGGCGGTGCCCACCACCGCCGGCCTGCCGAAGCCCCAGGAGTCGGTCGACTGGACGGACATGAAGGCCAGCGCCGAGGTGCAGGACACCCAGGGAGGCCTCTCCCTGGCCGAGGCCCCCGAGGTGTCGCCGGAGCACTCCGTGCGCGGGTCCGTGGTGGCCGGCGAGGCGCGCCTCTACAAGGTCCCCGCCGAGTGGGGCCAGCGGGTGCAGGCCCGCGTGTCGGTGAACGCGGAGTCCGAGGGCCTCGAGTCCGGCGCCGTCACCGTGACCCTGGTGGGTGCCGACCGACGCGAGTTGGACACCGAGGCCAGCGGCGCCAAGGACGCCCGGGCAAGCTTCTGGGACCACGACGAGGCGGTGGCCGAGACGGCCTCGCTGCCGGTGGCGTGGAACAACCGCGACGGGCAGGGGCCGACCCTCCCCGGTGGCCAGTACGTGGTGGTGACGGCCGACGAGTCCGGTGAGGAGTACCGCGAGGTGCCGTTCACCCTCACCGTGGCGGTACTCGGCGATGCCGTCGACGCCCCCCGCTACGCCGAGGGCAGCGCTCCCTCCGAGGAGCGTGACCGCGTCATCGAGCCCGGGGCCGGACGCGGTGAGGGTGACCAAGGCAGCGCGGCGCCGACCGGCGGGGAGGACTCCGGCGGCAGCACGTCCTCCGCGGCGACCGGCGGCGACGAGCGGGCGGCCTCGGCTGGCTCCTCCGACGGCGGCCCGTCGAAGCCGGTCCTGTGGGGTGGAGGCGCCCTCGGTGGCCTGATGCTCCTGGCCGGCGCCCTGGCCCTGGTGGCCAACCGCGCCCGCGGCTGAGGGGCACTCAGCCCAGCGCGGCCACGAGCACCACGAGCAGCACCAGCAGGCCGGCGAGCACCAGGGCCCAGGCGACCGCCGGCGGCACCACCGGGGAGGACGGGGTCTCCTCGTGGTTCCAGACCCGGGTGGCGGTCGGCTCCGCCGGTGCCGCCCGACCCACCACGCGGCGCGGCCCCGGGGCGTCGGGCGTCTGGGTCCCACCGACAGGGGCCTTCGCGAGCGGACCGCGCGACGGCTCCTGCCCCGTGGCGAACCGGTCCACCGGCCCGGTCTGGGGCACGTCGTACATGGTGGTGCGGGCCGCTCCGGCCGGCGGCAGGCCCGTCGCGTGCTGTGGCGGCCCCGCCGGCACCTGGCCCCGGTCCTGGGCCGGCCCCTGCGGGGTCCACCCTGCCGGCAGCGCCGGCAGCCGGTCGTGCAGCGCGACGCCGCCCCCCAGCTGCTCGGCAGTGGTGGCCACCAGGCCGGTGGCACGCAGCGAGGCCATGGCCGCCTGCGCGCTGCGCGGCCGGTCCGCCGGGTCCAGCTCCACGAGCTCCTCGAGCACCCGCGCCAACCCGTCGGGCACCCCGGCGCGCGCCAGCTCGCCGGCCACCGCGTCGTGGTCCCGACCCTGCGGGCGCTGCCCGGTGAGCAGCTCGCGCGCCGTCATCCCCACGCCGTAGAGGTCGGCCGCCGGGCTCGGGTCCCAGCCGTGCGCCAACGACTCCGGGGCCATGTAGCCCAGCGTCCCGTGCACGTAGGGGCCCGTGGTCAGGCGCGGGGCGTCCACGCTCATCGTCAGGCCGAAGTCCGCCAGGCGGGCCCTCGGCACCCCGGTGCCGGTGGCGTCCAGCAGCAGGTTGGCCGGCTTCACGTCCCGGTGCACCATGCCCTCGTCGTGCAGCTGCCCCAGCCCCTGCAGCAGCTGGTCGGTGAGGGTGGCCACCCAGGGCGCCGGCAGCGGTCCGTGCTCCGCCAGGAGCGTGGCGGCCGAACCGCCGTCCACCACCGGCATGACCAGCATCACGCGCTCGTCGTCCCCCGCCCAGCCGTAGGGCACCAGCAGGTGGGAGTGCTGCACGCGCACGCCCTGCTCGCGCACGAAGCGCACCAGGGAAGAGGCGTCCACCTGGCGCAGCACCTTGGCCGCGCAGTAGCGGTGGGCCCGGTGGTCCCAGACCCGCCACACCACACCCGTGCCACCCTCACCCAGAGGGTCCACCAGCTCGTACCGGCCCGCGAAGACGTCTCCCACCCGGCGAACCCTACCCACGCTCCCCCGGGCCGGCCCCGCGTGTCGGGAATGTCTCAGCAAAATCGGTGTTGTCGCCTCTCCCCCAGCCCTAGGCTGGCGCACCCCTCCCCCATCCCCTCCACTCCTCCGAGGAGCCCCTGCCGCATGCCCGAGACCCGCAGCACGCCGTCGACCACGGTCGACTCCCCCGCCGACCTCGAGGTCGACCCCACGCCCATCCTGCGCGTCCTCACCGTCGCCACCTTCGTGGTGATCCTCAACGAGACCATCATGGTCAACGCCGTCCCCCAGCTCATGGACTCGCTGCACGTCTCGGCGCAGGCCGCCCAGTGGCTGTCGACGGCGTTCATGCTCACCATGGCCGTGGTCATCCCCACCACCGGCTGGTTCCTGCACCGCCTGGACCGCCGTGCCGCCTTCGCCACCGCCATGGGCGCGTTCGCCCTGGGCACGCTGCTGTGCGCCGTCGCGCCGGGCTTCGCCCTGCTCCTGGTGGGCCGCATCGTCCAGGCCGTCGGCACCGCCATCATGATGCCGCTGCTCATGACCACCGTCATGACCCTGGTGCCCGTGGAGGACCGCGGCCGCACCATGGGCAACGTCTCCCTGGCCATCTCCGTGGCGCCCGCCCTGGGCCCCACCACCTCCGGCCTGGTGCTGCAGTTCGCCTCCTGGCGCTGGCTCTTCCTGCTCGTTCTGCCGATGGCCGTGGGCATGCTGCTGGTGGGCCTGCGCCTGCTGCCGCGCAACCACGCCGGGGCCGCCGGCCCACTCGACCTGCTCAGCCTCCCCCTGGCCGCGGTCGGTTTCGGTGCCCTGGTCTACGGCCTGAGCTCCTTCGGCGGCCACTCCGGCCCCGGCGCCGCCGAGCCGGTGGTCTCCCCGGTGCTCGCGGTGGCCGTGGGCGCGGCCGGCGTGGCCCTGCTCGTGTGGCGCCAGCTCTCCCTGGCCCGCTCCGGGGGCGCCCCGCTGCTGGACCTGCGCGCGCTGACCCACCGCAACTTCGCCCTGTCCATGGGCATCATGTGTGCCGCCATGATGGCGATGATGGGCTCCATGATCCTGCTGCCCCTGTGGCTGCAGGACGCGCGCGGCCTGAGCGTCCTGCAGGCCGGCCTGGTGATGATGCCCGGTGGCCTGATGATGGGCCTCCTGGCTCCCCGCATCGGCCGCTGGTACGATCGGCTGGGGCCCCGCCCGCTGGTGGTGCCCGGCGCCCTGCTGGTGCTCGTGGCCCTCTCGGTGGGCACCTGGGCGGCCCTCGACGCCCCGTGGTGGGCCTTCCTCCTGGTGCACCCGGCCATCAGCTTCGGCCTGGCCCTGCTGTTCACGCCGCTGTTCTCCGCCGGCCTGGGCGCGCTGCCGATGGACCTGTACTCCCACGGCTCGGCCATCCTGGGCACCTTCCAGCAGGTGGCGGCCGCCACCGGCACCGCCCTGGCCATCGCCCTCATGAGCCACCGCGCCGGGCAGCTGGCGGCCGACGGGCACGGCCCTGCCGAGTCCCTCGCCGGCGGCGTCTCCCTGGCGATGGCGGCCGGGGCCGGGATCTTCGTGGTGGCCCTGGCGCTCACGCTCCTGGTGCGTCGCCCGGACCAGGAGGGCGCAGTGCCCACCGAGGGCGACGACGCCGCCAGCCAGGTCACCGACGCAGCGCCGGCCACGGCCTGAGGCCAAGCGGTCCCCCTGGGCGCAGCGGCCCCTCGACCGAGTGGTCGAGGGGCCGCTGCGTGCGTGTGGCGGCGCTCAGCGGCGGACGGCCTCCACGAGGGCGTCGCCCAGCACCTGCGGCGCAGAGACCATGGGCCAGTGCCCGGTGTCGATGTCGATGAAGTCCACCTGCGCCCCGGCGAGCTCGGGCATCGGGTCGGCGGCCTGCCACTGGCGCACCTGCTCGGGGGTGAACTCGGGGCACACCAGGGTGATGGGCACGTCGAAGCGCGCCTCGTCGGTGTACTCCACCACGGCCTCGGCCACGCCCTGCGGCACTGGGATGGCGCGGTCCAGGAGGTCGGCCTTGGCGGCCTCGTCCAGGTCGTCGGAGTCCGGGCCGGCGAAGGGCTCCCACCCAGGGTGCGCCATCACCCCGTCCTCGATGGGGAAGAAGGCGGCGTACTGCTCCCCGCCGGTGCTGGGGACGCCGC